>NZ_JACAGG010000013.1:0-75072 GCF_030324375.1 Empedobacter sp. R132-2 | reverse complement strand
TACAAATACGAATATATGTACTGTTTAAAATAAAATTTTATTGGTCTAATCCTGTATCATTTTTTCAGGACGTTACATGTAATTCTAAGATAATCTAATAATCCAACACAATTTTCTTTGGAAAACTGCGCGCCTTTCAATTGATTATCATTCGGATTTATCGTGAAATTATAAGCCGTTTTGAAGTTGGCTTGCTTTAAATTGGTCTGATAGAAAATGGTGTGAGCCAAATTACAATTCATAAAATAAGCTTGACTAAGATCTGCGAAAGAAAATTCTACATTTTGTAAAGAACAATTGCTAAACTTTGTCTTTTTTAGCGGTAATTCATAAAAAGATGAGTCGTTTAACGTACAATTTTCAAATGAAATGCTTAACCCAAATTTGTTCGAATTTTCGAGATTAAAACCTATCATTTTACAATTCATAAACTCAACTTGCTGAAAGCTTGTGTTTTCTAAAGTTACATTACTCAAATTACATTCGATAAATTGACATTGAATAAATTTGATATCGCTTAAATCTAATCCATTCAAATCACAATTTATAAACTCGCAATTCTCGTATTCACCAGATATATTTTGATTTTCTGAGAAATTAATTTGTTCAAATTTTTCTTCGAAATGATAATCCATAAGTTATTTTTTTACGATTAAGTTTTTTAGAGCTAACCAAAAAATCATCACAATCATGTCAATGTAAATAGTAACTTTTAATTGATCGATTTGCGAACAAAGATTTTTTCCTGTTATAGTAGAAATACAAGTGTCAACTCCGTCGGTTTCATATTTTATACTAACCATAGTGTTAATAATCATGTAAAAAACAACAGGAATAATCAGAATAATTATTGCTAAAATAATGTTGTAATATCTTTTTGAGATCATAATTAATCTTCGAATGTAACTTCTATTTCTTGTCCAAATTGTAAGATATAACCATTGTTGTCGTAAATCGCAAACTCGCGCATATCCCATTCAAAAGTCTCAATTTCATATACAACTTCGCAATCATTTTTTACTTGATTCCACAACTCGTCTACATTGTCTACAACAAAATAAAAAGAACCTGTGAAATTAGCTCGTTCAAAATCTGCTCCTTCATTTGGATAAGCCAACATAATTTCTACATCGTCTTTTTGCAAGCAAGCCCAAATCCAATCTTCATTTTGATCAGCAATTTTAAATCCTAATTTTTTATAGAATTTTGTTGTTTTTTGTAAATCTTTCGTCCAAATTATTGGGCGCAAACTTTTAAAAGCCATGTTATATTATTTTGGATAAAATTACTTCAATTTTTCTTAAGTCTCAATTCCATTTTAAATGATAATTATGCTATTTATTCATATTATTTTAGCGAAAGTTGATTCCATAAAAAAACTCCTAACAAGTAGAAGTTTTATTCTCTAAATCAAAACTGATTTATGGATTATATTTTTTGTTCAATGCTTTCAAGATTGCCCAAGTTTCAGCATCTACAACTCCATCGTATTTTTCTGGACGGAAATGCATCTGAAATGCCACAATCGCATTCTTAGTTTGTGCATCTATCATTCCATTTGTAGGAACGTTGTAACCATATTTCTTAAGATCAGTTTGCACTTGTGTGATAAAAACCGAACTTGTCGTATCCCAAGGATATTGTTGCATAAACACATATTTGTCAGCATCATCGTACCACGCACCAACACCATAATCTGTGTATAATTTTTTCCAAGGGAAAAGTGGTCCTGGATCTGGCTTTCTACCTGGCGCAACATCCGCATGCCCAATTACATTAAAAGGAGAAATATTATAACGTTTTACAATATCTTGCGCTAATTCACCCACTTTTTTGATTTGATAATCTGGATAAGGCGTGTAATTTGGATAAGCATCTGTTCCTTTGTTTCCAAGATTCACGATTTCGATACCAATAGAAGAAAAGTTTAGATTATCTAACCCTTTCCAGCTACTAACACCAGCATGCCATGCACGTTTTGTTTCGTCAACTAAAAGATTAATTGTTTTGTCATCATAATCATTTACCAAATAATGCGCACTTACATCTTTCTGAGTCAATACTTTTAACGATAACTCTGTATTGATTGCTGTGTAGTGTAACACCAAAAATCGCACACGCTCATCTTGAGAAATAGATGGATAATAATCTGTTGTTACCTTGTACTTGTCGAGTTTTGCAGCTCGAGTCATTTCCGGTTGATCTGTTTTTGAATTAATAATGACTGTGTCACGAATTACTTTTGTAATTGTTTTTGGTGGAACTTTTTTAGTTGCACAACTAGCCAAAATAAAAAAACAAGAAATTGCGGAAAATACTAATCCTTTAAAATTCATTCTTTTAGTTCTAAATAGTCTTTTGAATAGCCAAAATTAAGCCAAATAATTTAATTTTTTTTCTAAAAAGACTTGTTTTGCAATAAAAGTCAATATATATTTGCAACCGCTTTATGAGACTAATCAGTCTTATTTTTAAAAGTTAGGAGAGGTGCCAGAGCGGTAATGGAGCAGATTGCTAATCTGTCATCGGGAAACCGATGCCAGGGTTCGAGTCCCTGTCTCTCCGCATTTTTTTTGAATGACCGAATCGGGGTGTAGCGTAGCCCGGTCATCGCGCCTGCTTTGGGAGCAGGAGGTCGCAGGTTCGAATCCTGCCACCCCGACGAATTTTAGTAATAGAATTTTGGATTGGTCCAGTAGCTCAGCTGGATAGAGCAACTGCCTTCTAAGCAGTAGGTCTCAGGTTCGAATCCTGACTGGATCACAATCTAAAGAAAACCCATACTGATTATCAGTATGGGTTTTTTGTTTATTACTGCTTCAATACAATCAAATTTTAAGCAAAATTGTAAATCACTATTTTCAGTGAGATGCTTTCTGTAAAGTTTACTTATTTTTATTCAAATAAATTGTATGAATCAGCCAACCAAAATCAACATATCAAGAGTATTTATAGGATTGACAATATTCTTCTTTCTATGCTTTATTGTTATGTATAGTATTGATGGAACTGAAATAGCAAGAAATCAAAATTTTATGTTCGATTTTATAGCTATTACTGGATTTGGGTCTTTTATTTTATGTCCACTTTTTTCAGTAATATCCATTATTTTTAACTATAAAAATAGGATATTATATCTTGTATTACTTTTAAGTTTTATTCCTTTTTTTGGAATTTTAAAACTATTTGAAGGTGCTAATTTCGGAGGAAGTTTTTAATAAATTTTCGTCTTTTATTGATTTTTCAAAAAACGAAGATTCATAAAGATACTAAAAAGTTAGAATAATTATAAAAAAAACATTTTTTGTGTCCGTATTTGTCCTATCATTATTTATTCAATTAGTAAAAAGAAAAATTCTTTTTTATGCCTCTATTTATCATCGTTTTGAGCGATATGAATTTTTAGTTGTTTTTTAGTTTGTTCGATTGTTGTTCGACCATTCTTCGACCGTTGTTCGACGAAACGGCATTTTCGTCGAACAACGGTCGAAGAAACCTCGAAGGAAAGTAGGAGAAAAAATGTAGAATTCTATTTTTTCAACAATGGATATTGTGTTGTTATTTAATTGTGTTTTTAGAGAAAATTATTTCAGCATATTATTGTAAAAAATCTTTTCCTTTTTCACTCAATTGTTTAAAGTTAATTGCAGGAATAGTTGGATTCAATTTAGATTTGAAATTAGTCACACTTGGCGTTTCAAAAAAATCTAATTCGTACAAACCATCTTCCACGAATTGACAATCATCGGTTAAAATATAGATTTTAGGAAAACTTGGTTTTCGTTCTATTTTTACTTTTTTGATGTTATTTTGATCAGTAAAAACTTCTCCTTTCTTTGTGTTCGCCATTGTTTCTTATTTAGAGAACAAATTTCTTAATAAAATTGAATATTTAAAAAATCAATCCGTAATATTCAAAATATTTCTACCTTCGTTACAAATAAAACCACGTGAAATATACAATTCAAGCAATACTTTTGTTTTTTGTTTTAGGATTAACAAGTTGTTTACCAACCAAAACAGTTTCCGAAACTAAAGTTGTGACTTCAGAAATTAGCGATTTGTCGGGTAAATGGAATATAAATGATGGAGGAGATTACATTATTTTTGAAGATGCAACGAAAAAAATGGTAATGAAAACGGTTTGCGGAATTATTACGGCTGATTATACCAAAATAGATCAAGCTATAATTTTTAATCATTTAAAACAAGTGAATTCTGATTGCGAAATTCCTCAAAATTTGATTCAAAATTTGCAAAAAACTGCATATTTTAAAGTAAAATCATCAAATCAAATTACTTTTTATGATGAAGCTCATCAAGAAAAGTTAACTTTGAAATTAATAAAGTAAATCGCCTAGAAAAATATATTATGCTTAGCATAATTTTTTATTAAATTTGTCTAAATTTCTAATGTTGAAGAAAATTTTAAGTTATCCGTTATCTATAATCTTTTATATTTTTTATGGATTAACGTTGTTGGTAATGCATGTTGTGCAATGGTTGTGCTACAATTTGGGAGGTTATGCTGCTCATCACAAAAGTGTAAAAGTGATGAATGGTCTTTTGGTTTTTTGGACAAGAATTTTAGGTACAACGTATACCTATAAAGGAAGAGAAAATTTGAAACAAAATGTACCATTGATTTTTGTGAGTAATCACCAAAGTATGTATGATATTTCTCCGTTGGAATATGATTTGGCTGATTATCATCCTAAGTTTATTTCGAAAATAGAATTGGGAAAAGGAATTCCCAGTGTATCGTACAATTTAACGCATGGAGGTTCTGCATTAATCGATCGTAAGAACGGAAAACAAGCAATAGAGGAAATAAAAAAATTAGCGCAATACATTCAGAAAAATAATTATTCAGCTATTATTTTTCCAGAAGGTACAAGAAGCAAAAATGGAGTACCAAAGGCTTTCAAAGAAAATGGATTGAAAGTTTTGACGAAATATGCTAAAGACGCTTATGTTGTTCCCGTTACGCTAAATAATACGTGGGAAATAGAAAAGTGGGGTAAATTCCCGATGTATTTGGGCGCGAAAGTAACGATACAATACCATAAACCCTTAAAAGTGAGTGACTATAAGTTTGATGAAATATTCGAGCTTACCGAAAAAACTGTAAAAAGTAGTATAACCGCATAAAATAATTATATGTCAATAAATAATGTTCGCCTGGAAGTAATGCAATTTCTTGAGAAAGATATTGATGCTTATATGGACAAATTCTTAGTTCCAGCCGATAAAATTTGGCAACCAACAGATTTTTTACCGAATTCTCAAACAGATTCTTTTTTTGACGAAATCAAAGAATTACAAGAGCTTTCGAAAGATTTGCCAGATGATTTCTGGATTACATTGATTGGTGATACCATTACCGAGGAAGCTTTGCCAACCTACGAATCTTGGTTGATGCAAATGGACGGTGTGGTAGATGAAGAAGGAAATTACCTAGAAAATGGTTGGGCAAAATGGATTCGCCATTGGACAGGAGAGGAAAATCGTCACGGTGATGTTTTGAATAAATTTTTGTATTTATCAGGACGTATCAATATGCGCGAGGTTGAAGTAACAACGCAACATTTGATAAATGACGGTTTCGACATTGGAACAGCACACGATCCTTACAAAAACTTTGTTTACACAAGTTTTCAAGAATTAGCAACTTATGTATCGCACAATAATGTATCAGCAATTGCAAAAAAATACGGAGCGAAAAAATTATCGCGTATGTGTAAAATTATTGCAGGAGATGAAATGCGTCACCATTTAGCTTACACAGAGTTCGTTCGTCGTATCTTCGAAGCTGATCCTTCTGAAATGATGTTAGCTGTTCAACATATGTTCAAACTTAAAATTGTAATGCCAGCGCATTTCTTAAGAGCTTCTGGTGAAGAAAGAGGAACTTTGTTTGATGCGTTTTCAGATGCAGCGCAACGCATTAATGTGTACACAGCGTTTGATTACATCGATATTATGCGAAAATTAATTGAAGCTTGGCAATTAGATAAAATCTCTGGATTGAATGCTGAGGCTGAAAAAGCAAGAGATTATATCATGAAATTCCCAGATAGAATGGATAGAATTTCGCAACGTATTGTAATTCCTGAAGTAGGACCACAATTCAAGTGGTTAGTTCCTGCGACAGCTAAATAGAAAATCAATTTTATTAAGATGTATATCAAGATTGTTTTACTTTTTCTATTTATAATTTCATGTTCAAATATTGATAGGTTAAATTATCCATCTAATATTAATGAAATTAAAGAAGTTATATTAGAAAGACCTGATAGTAATTCAAATGGAAAATTTTCAGAAATAAAACAATTAAATGACAATCAGATAAAACAACTTTTAGTTATTTTAAATAAAGCTAAACAAATAGATTCTAAAAATTTTGATGAAGATTTTCAAATTATTTTTTCAACAGAGTCTGGAACTAAAAGAATTATGGTAAGGGGTAATAAAATTAAAAATTTTGATAGTAATAAAGTTTATCAAATACCGAATGTAGATTATTTGAATAATTTTTGAAAATCACATATAATCAAAATCATATAAAAAGAGGCAATTCAAAATCGAATTGCCTCTTTTTTTTAGTAACTTTAACCAACAAACAAATTATAAACAACTACTTATGGACGATTTTATTGCTGCCAGAAGTCAAATGGCGATGTCGCTTGCCTTTCACATTGTTTTTTCGTGTGTTGGAATGGTGATGCCGTTTATGATGGCAATCGCTCACTACAAATACCTCAAAACTAAAAACGAAATTTACAAAGGGTTAACCAAAGCTTGGAGTAAGGGAGTTGCAATTTTATTTGCTACGGGAGCAGTTTCTGGTACAATGCTTTCGTTTGAGTTAGGATTATTGTTTCCTAAATTTATGGAACACGCTGGACCAATTTTCGGAATGCCATTTTCGTTAGAAGGAACAGCTTTTTTTATTGAAGCCATTGCTTTAGGTTTTTTCCTTTATGGTTGGGACAAATTCAATAAATGGTTTCATTGGATTTGTGGTGTAATTGTAGGGATTAGTGGTTTAGCTTCAGGGATTTTGGTTGTTGCTGCAAATGCTTGGATGAATTCTCCGTCAGGTTTCGATTTTATAAATGGCGAATATTTAAACATAGATCCTGTAAAAGCTATGTTCAACGATGCGTGGTTTTCACAAGCGTTGCACATGACAATTGCAGCTTTTTGTGCGACTGGATTTGCGGTTGCGGGTTTACATGCTTATCTTATTTTGAAAGGTAAGAATGTAAATTTTCATCGCGAAGCATTCAAAATTAGTTCTGTTTTAGCGATTACAGCAGCAATGTTAGCACCTTTGAGTGGTGATATTTCGGCGAAAGATGTAGCAAAACGTCAACCGATTAAATTGGCTGCGATGGAAGCGCATTTCAAAACAGAAGAAAGTGCTTCATTTGTTTTGGGTGGAATAGTGGACGAATCAAAAGAAGAGATTAAATATGCGATAAAAGTTCCGGGTGTATTGAGTTTCTTGGTTCATTCAGATTTCAAAACACCTGTAAAAGGTCTAGAAGAATTTCCGAAAGATGAATGGCCGCCTGTGGCAGTTGTACATTATGCTTTTCAGATTATGATAACATTCGGAATGTTGATGATGGGAATAGCTGTTATTTATTTGATTGCGCAATTTTTTAAGAAAGATTGGCGAACAAAACGCTGGTTTTATAAATTGTTTATGATTGCGACACCTTTCGGATACATCGCTTTAGAAGCAGGTTGGACGGTAACAGAAGTCGGTCGTCAACCGTGGATTATTTACGGAATTATGCGAACGGTAGATTCCATCACGCCAATGCCAGGAATACAATATTCGTTTTACATTTTCACGTTTGTATTCATTACATTGTCCATTATTTTAGTGTTCTTAATGAATCGACAAATACAAATGGTTGCGAAGCTTTACGATCCAGAAGATCCAAATTATAAACCAGAAAAACATTAAGTATGATTTACGTAGTAATAGCATTTTTGTGGGTTGCCATCTGTTTATATTTAATTTTAGGTGGAGCAGATTTCGGTGCTGGAATTGTCGAATTATTCTCTGAAAAGAGTTACAAAAAACGTACGCAGAAGATTATGTACAATTCGATTGGACCTATTTGGGAAGCAAATCATATGTGGTTAATCATTGCCATTGTAATTTTGTTTGTCGGTTTTCCTAAGGTTTATGCAGATGTTTCTAATTATTTACATATTCCGTTAGTGATTATGTTGTTAGGAATCATAGCGCGTGGAACATCGTTTACGTTTAGAAATTATGATGCAATCAATGATAAATGGCACAATCTGTACGATGTCATTTTTACCTATTCAAGTGTTGTGACGCCTTTGTTTTTGGGAATAATTGCAGGATCTATCGTTTCAGGAAGTATTGATGATAATGCATTTTCGTTTCAAGATGCATATATATTTTCGTGGCTAAGTTGGTTTAATTTTTCAGTTGGAATTTTTACTGTTGTGATTTGTGCTTTCTTGGCTTCGGTTTATTCAATTCAAACTGTTAAAAACGAAGAAGATAAAGTGATTTTAAGAAAACGTGCGAAGCTTTATACAGCTTTAATTTTTGTTGCTGGTGCATTGGTATTTGCAGTTTCACTTTGGAAAAACATTCCATTATTTAGTTGGATAACATCAGAAATTTACGGTTATATCGCAATTGCAATTGCTTCAATTTCGATTGTATTATTACTTTCAGCCTTAAATAAAGCGAAGGATTCTTTGTTGAAAGTTTACGCAGGAATTATTGTGATGATGATTTTATTTGCGGCAACTTATTCGCATTTTCCAAATTTGGTATTATTTAAAGATGGTTCAACATTATCTTTATTAACAGATTACGGTGCGTTGAGTACGATAAATATGTTAGCTTGGGCATTATTACTCGGCTCGATATTTATTTTACCATTCTTGTTTTACTTGATTTATTCATTCAATCAAAAACAAAAAATATAAATATCCGTTCCAAATTTTATTACAAACATACTTGTTTGTAATGTTTGTCAAGAAGATTTTATTACAAACACATCTGTTTACAATCAACTGAGTCCTCGGGATAGGATAAACATAGCTGTTTGTAATTAACCGAGCCTTAGAAAAGAACAAGTGAATTTGATAAATGAAATAAATCTATTTAAATCTTTAGAACAAGGATGATAAGAGAAGAGCCTTATTTCAATTCGAAATAAGGCTCTTTTATTTTAATTATGTTTTGCTTGCCATTCAGCAATTTCTTGCTCATTCAGCAAACAAGAGTTTAATTCTTGTGTAACTTTTTCTTTATCCAAACCTTGTCCAATGAAAACAAGTTCTATCATTCGATCTCCCCATTCTTTCGACCATTTGGCTTCAATCGTTTTTTGATTAAATTGATACGCTGCAAACTGAATTCTTTCGTCATATGGCATCGAGCACCACCAAGCCCCCGCAGGATCAATTCGGATACTACCACCAGCTTGACTCAAGAAAATAGCTTCATCAGGACGATTTGCTAACCAAAATAAACCTTTTGAACGGTAAATTGTTGCTGGAAAATTATCATTCAAATAGGTTAAAAAACGTTCTGCATGAAATGGAATTTTTTGTCTGTAAACAAAAGAAGTCATTCCATATTTTTCTTCCAAATGATCGTGGTGTTCGTGTGTACAATGTTCGCCACATTCTTGATCATGGTCGTGATGATGGTGATGGTGATGTTCCTCTTTTTCTTGCTCTTCTAATAATTTTACCCAGGCGTCTATATCCTGAATTTTTTCGAAATCGAATAGATTGGTATTCAAAATTTCAGTTAATTCAACGTGAGAAAAACTTGCAGGAATTATTTTAGCAGAAGGATTTAATTTTGTCACAAACGCTTCAATATTCATCAACGTTTCTTCTTCAACCAAATCCATTTTATTTAGAATAATCACATTCGAAAATTCAATTTGATCGATTAAAAGATTTACAATCGGACGATTATCGTCTCTATTTTCTGTGAAACCACGATCAAAAACATCTTCATCAGTTCCTAAATTTTTGAAGAAATTATAAGCGTCAACTACAGTTACCAACGTATCTAAACGCGCAACTTTTGGCAAATCAATTTTACCATCTGGCGAAACAAAATCCAATGACTGCGCAATAGGACCTGGATCAGAAATACCAGAACTTTCGATAACCAAATAATCATATTTCCCTGATTGTGCCAACTTCTCTATTTCTACGATCAAATCTTCTCGTAATTCACAACAAACGCAACCGTTGCTTAATTCAACCAATTTTTCATCCGTTTGAATTAAATCATTTTCGCGAGAAACCATTTGCGCATCAATATTTACTGCGCCCATATCGTTCACGATAACTGCTACTTTTAGTCCTTTTTTATTGTGTAATATATGATTAAGAAGTGTCGTTTTTCCGCTTCCAAGAAATCCAGAAAGTACCGTTACAGGTAGTCTATTTTTCATAATTTATGCTTAAAAATATGCTACAAAGTTACGTTTTTATCACGCAAATTTTTGTGTAGAATCATCTATAAATTTTATAATGTTCTGTTAAGAATTTAATAATAAATCACTGTTAGAAAGATTTCTTTTATTTTTGTTCAAAATCAAATAAAATAATGTTTGTTTATAGTGTTATCACGTCAATAATTATTTCAATCGTACTTGAAATTTACCTGTATTATAATTTTAAAAAATTCATTCAAAATAAGTATATTCTTTTCGGGAATATGCTTTTGTGGTTACTTGTTTTGGGTAATTTTGGATATAATCTAATCTTTTTTGATCGTAATGTTGGTCAAACGCAAACGACAATGTGGGCAACAGGTTTGTTTATGTTGTTTGGTTTTCCTCGAATTATTTTGGTTCTATTTTTCTTGGTTCAAGATATTTTTAGAGGCTTTGGGTGGCTATTTAATCGTGCAACAAATCATCAAACAAAAGAAGATTCTTATTTACCTTCTCGTCGAAAATTTGTAATGATTTCTGGATTAATAGTAGCTTCAATACCTTTTTTTAGTTTGATTTATGGAATGACTTTAGGAAAATATAATTTCAAGGTAATCAAGAAAAAATTGGCATATCAACGTTTACCAAAATCGTTTGATGGTTTCAAGATTTTACATATAACGGATATTCATTCGGGAAGTTTGGACAATCGTGAGAAAATAGAATATGCAGTGGATTTAATTAATCAACAAGAGTTTGATATACTATTGTTTACGGGTGATATTGTGAATAATTTTCATTGGGAAATGGACAAATGGTACGATGTTTTTTCTAAAATAAAACAAGCGCCGCACGGAAATTTTGCAGTGCTAGGAAATCATGATTATGGAGAATATTCGGATTGGAAAACGGAGGAAGAAAAGCAAGATAATTTTGAGAAAATTAAAGCGATTTTCCCTAAGATTGGAATGAAATTATTATTGAATGAAAACCGATTTATTACAAAGAATGGTGAAAAAATTGCATTGATTGGCGTTCAGAATTGGGGAACACGATTTAAGAAATTAGGTGATATTGATGCAGCTTCGAATTATGTAAATACAGAAGATTTTAAAATTGTGATGTCTCATGATCCTTCGCATTGGAATGAGATATTGAAAAATCATCCGAAACATTTTGACTTGACTTTGTCTGGACATACGCATGGAATGCAATTAGGAATTGAAGTTCCGAAAATTGGTTTGCGTTGGAGTCCGGCGCAATATGTGTATCCGCAATGGGCAGGTTTTTATGATTTTGAAGGAAAGATTATCAATGTAAATCGCGGATTTGGTTATCATTTTTACCCAGGAAGAGTAGGGGTTTGGCCAGAAATAACATTAATAGAGTTGATATCAGTATAAAGTATTAGGAAGAAGCAATCAAAGTTTTTGGTTGCTTTTTTAATGTATATCAATTCTGAAAACAGATTTTTATAGGATTATTGTCATAAAAAAAGAAATAATATGAATGAAGAATTAATTCCTTTACAGGTTGTAAAAAATGAATCAACTTTTCGCTTTGAGCTGAATGTTGATGGATACATCGCTTTTATAGATTATAAACAAGAAGATGATATTATCAAATTGATTCATACCGAAGTTCCTGAAGAATTAGGAGGAAGAGGCGTTGCAGCTGCTTTGGTAGAAAAAACATTGGTTTATTTGGAGGAACATAAAAATCCTTTGTTTCCGTATTGTCCTTATGTGTATGCCTACATCAAAAAGCATCCGGAATGGAAACGAATTGTTCATCCTAAATTCCCAAAATATAATGAATTGTAATCGGTTAACGAATGAGATTATAATAAGAAATGCGACCTTAATCAGGTCGCATTTCTTGTAATATTTTTGAAAAGCAATTTTAAGCTTTGTGATGATCATCATCATCGTGTGTATATGTTTGCTCAATTGCGACGTGTCCTTCCCATTTGTCTACAGCAACTGTAGATAAGGCGTTCCCAAGTACATTTGTCATCGAACGAGCCATATCACAGAAATGGTCGATTGGTAAAATCAACGCAATTCCTTCTGGTGGAATTCCAAACATCGAACAAGTTGCAACCACTACAATTAATGAAGCTCTTGGCACACCTGCAACACCTTTTGAAGTAAGCATTAAGACTAATAACATCAAAATTTGTTTCTCGATCGGCATGTGAATTCCATAAACCTGCGCGATAAATAGCGACGCGAACGTCATGTACATCATCGATCCATCTAAATTGAAGGAATATCCGAGCGGTAAAGTAAACGAAATAATTTTCTTTTGAGCCCCAAATTTTTCTAATTCTTCAACTAATTTTGGGAATACAGCTTCTGATGAAGTTGTAGAGAAAGCGATTAATAATGGCGCTTTGATGTGTCTTAATAAGTCGATTACTCGTTTTCCTAAGATGAAATATCCAACCAAAATTAAAACAGCCCAAAGAAGCAAAATACCAATTACAAAGGCGATTAAATATTTAACATAAAGTAAGAATATACCGAATCCGTACGTTGCAATAGCAGCAGAAATAGTTCCTAAAACTCCTAATGGCGCAGTCCACATTACATATCCAACCATAATTAAAACGATATGCGAAATTTTATCTAACGCTTTCGTAATCATTTCGCCTTCTTTTCCATAAGCTGCCATTGCGACACCAAAGAAAATAGAGAAAACAACGATTTGTAAGATTTCATTTGTTGCAAATGATTCGAAAACAGATTTAGGAATCATATGTGTAATGAAATGTTCTAATGTAAGCGAAGCTTGACCTTTTAATAAATCTTGAGCAGAACTTGAATCGATTTCAATATTCAATCCTTCTCCAGGTTTCATTACATTGATAACAATAGCACCAATCACCAAAGAAGTAAGTGAAGCTGTGATAAACCAACCCATTGCACGTCCACCAACACGTCCAACCATTTTCATATCGCCCATTTTAGCAATACCAACTACTAATGTTGAGAAAACTAAAGGCGCAATAATCATCTGAATAAGACGAATAAAAATAGTACCAAGAAGTTTTATGTTAGTCGAAAATGTTTTAATAAATTCTGGAGAGGTATTATAATGTACATATCCTCCAAGCGCAACCCCGATAAGAAGGGCAATAATAATAGCTATAAAAAGTTTATTGTTTTTCATTATGCGATTTTAAACTTTTCCAAAACTACTATTTTTTAGCAAATTATTAAGAATATAAATTGATTTGTACACCAAATTAAATATAAAACCCTTTGTATGTAGTGTTTACAAAGGGTTTTCTTTATAGTGTATTGAGTACTATTCTGGCTGTTTGAACGGAATTTCTTGATTTAAAATCTCTTCGATTAATGTTAACATTGGTGCGGTAGAATTTTCGACAATCGAATAATCGATGGTTGTATTTTTATCAACCGAAAGTTTAATCAATTCTTTATTTGGAAATTTGATTGGATAAATACACAATTCAATGTTTTTATTTAGATTTTCTTTATCCGCATAAAATAAATGAGCGTAGAAAATTAATTGCAATTGTTTCGCTTTATCTTCTTTTTGGTAAACGGTTTCTATTTCTTCGGTTTTCACCGAAATATCTTTTGCATAACCAGTTTTGTAATCAATAATTCGGATTTGATTATTGACAGAATCAATTCGGTCAATTACACCTTTTAGCTTTACAATTTTGCCATTTGTTAGTGCAAAATCAACTTCGTGCTTGCTTTCCAAAGCTCGAATTACAAATTCATTTTCCTTTGCTGTAGTCGTATCTTTAGACAAAACGCCATCCACAATTCGCTCTGCAATTTTATAAATCAAATAATTTGGTCCTTTGTCCAAATGTCCATCTTTATATTCTTTGCTAAAATGCTCTTGTAAGGTTTTGTCTTTTATTTTTTCGATATTTTTGAAATCATTTTCATGCAAAATATGTCCAATATAAGGCGTGTACAAATCCTCCAAAGCGCCGTGTACAATGTTCCCTAACGTTCTTGCGCTTACAATTTCTTCGGCTTCTTCCACTTCATTTACATTAAAAACACGTTGCTCATAAAAATCTAACGGATTGCGTAAATAGGTTGAAAGTGAAGAAGGTGAAATTCCATATTCAGCCCAATTTTGAAGCTTTGCCATTGTTTCGTCAGTTTTTGGAACAATGATTTCTTTCAAAGGTTTTGTGACAAAACTTGGTGCAGCAAAAGTTTCTTTCACTTTGTGATTGCTTTCAAATTTGATTTGAGCCAAAAAGCGAGATTTTTCTCCAGAACCCATTCCGTCAGCTTCTGTATCATACACAAAATAAGCATTTTTTGCACGCTGAATCAAACGATAAAAGTGATATGCATAAATCGAATCATTTTCGGTAAATGTATTCAATTTCATTTGTTTGCGAATGTCATACGGAATAAATGTATTGTTTTGTCGTCCCAAAGGCAAAATTTCGTCATTCACAGAAGTCATGATAATATTATCGAAATTCAATAAACGAGTTTCCAATAATCCCATCAATTGTAAACCTTTCAAAGGCTCTCCAATAAAGGAAATTGTCTCGGAAGAAACGATTTTATTGTACAATAAAAACAAGGTTCTGTAATCTTTGATATCATCAACACTCAACAAATTTTCGTGCAATTGATTGAAAACTTTTTTGAAAAAGAACAAATATTCTTTTGTCAACAAATCGTTCATCGAAGGATGATGCAGTAATTCGTCTGTCCAATTTTTTAGATGATGAATAAATTCAGTGATGCTTTTCGGAATATGAAAAATAGATTTAAAGATTGATTCTCTTAAGGCATTTTGAATCGAATTTTGAGAATTAAATATTCTATTTTGTAATCGAATATCTCCAATTAATTTTCGACTTTCTTCTGTGCTAAAAAGAGATAATGTTTTATTTTCAAGAATTTGTAAGACATTTTTGAAATAAAACATGGTTCCTTTTCCTAATTTCTCCCGATTCATTTGCAACTCAAAAATTGATTTGAAAAATTGCGCTAACGGAACAGAACGTAACGGAATTCCCATCGAAATGTTGAGATGTGTGATATTTTCGGGCAACGAATTGAGAATTGCTGGTAAAATAGATTCATCAGCCAAAATCAACGCGGTATTTTTTATCTCATCTTCGTTGAGATTTCTAATTAAATCTGCAATATATTTTGCTTGTCCAACTTGTTTTGCAACACCAATTGTCTGTAAATTTTTTGGTCTCGAAAATTCATCAACCACCCAATTGATAGGTTTTATTTTTTCTTTATATTTTCGAAGAAAAGAACCCGCTTCTTGATTAGGATTTTCGTAATAATATTTATCCGCATCAAAATATAAAGTGGCTAAATTCTCCTTTTCTAATCGAAAAATAAGTCCTTGTTCTGCTTTTGTTAAGGCATTAAATCCAGCAAAAACATAATGTGAAGTTCTGTTTTCAATAATCTCTTCAACTTTTTCACTCGCAATTCTGAAAACCATTCCAGCATATCCTTCTTTCGAATCCAATAAATCTTGTTGCAATTGAAAATATAATTTCGAAACAATTCCCCAAAACGTTAGGTGATTTTGAATGATTTCATTTTTCCCAATCTCAATTTTTCCATCTCCCCATTGACTAATTCGTTCTACCGAAACCAAATAGTCTAAAACTTTATGAGCAGGTTGCAAAGAAGCATCGATATCATCAAAATCTTTCAAAACAGTTGGTCCCCATTTGATAAAATCTTCGAAAGAATCAGGCTTTTCAACGATTTTTTTATAGGCTTGATACGCTTTAAACCATAGATTAATTCCAGAAATAATTTCTAAACCAGAAAGTTCGCTCATCAATTCTTCGATACTTTTCATTTGTGGAAGAATGATATTCTGCGCTTGACGCTGAAATTCTTGTTTGAAGAATAACATTGGACGTTTTCCTGGTAAAACTAAAGTGGTGTTGATAAAGTTTTTCTGATTTTGGACTAAATCTTTTACAACATTTTCTATGAATTGAGCCATTTTGAAATTTTCTTTCGTTGAGTTGTTGTAAAAGTAAGGATTTTGAGAGACAATTCGTGGCGTTGAATTATTTTACTTCTTGAACTTTTTCTTGAAATAATTTTTCAAAAGTTTCAGTGATTTTATCCTCAGACATTTTTGTAGCAACAAAATATAATATGAATCCAAAAAATAACATCGGAATAGAAATTAAAGGTAAAAAATTATGAATTCCATTAGTAATAATTTGAAAAAGTGAGATTATAAAAAATAAAGTCACAATACTTATCCAAACAATGAAAAATATTGAAACAAAAGAGTTTAATTCTAAATTGTAAACAATAGTGGTTTTATTGTCGTTGGTATTGAAATGACCAATAATTTGAGGATTAAAACTATTTCGTCCGCTAATCGTTTTCATCAAATTGAAATGATCTTTATAAACTATCCCTTCAAATTCATATTTACTTTTAGAAAAACGAATTCTTTTTTCTTCTGTATTATCATTCAGTATTTTAAAAACTTCTTGATCAGAAAGATTTGTCGTTATTTGATATGTTTTATTTTTGAAAAGCATAAGTTAAATATATAAAAAAAGCGACTAAAAATATTTAGTCGCTAATATAATATTGAAAAAACAAATTCTTATTTAATCACTCCTAATTCTTTACCAACTTTTGTAAAAGCAGCAATTGTATGATCTAATTGCTCTTTTGTATGTGCAGCTGATAATTGTACACGAATACGTGCTTTGTCGCGAGGAACAACAGGGAAAAAGAATCCGATTACATAAACACCTTCATCTAATAATTTGTCTGCCATTACTTGAGATAATTTTGCATCATACAACATAACAGGTACAATTGCAGCATCACCTTCTGGAATATCAAAACCAGCAGCAACCATTTCTTTGCGGAAATATTCAGCATTCCACATTACTTTATCACGTAAAGTTGTGTCATTTTCTAACATTTCTAACACTTGCAAAGCAGCGCCAACGATTCCAGGAGCTAAAGAGTTAGAGAATAAATATGGACGAGATTTTTGACGTAACATTTCGATTACTTCTTTTTTACCAGAAGTAAATCCACCCATTGCACCACCTAAAGCTTTTCCTAAAGTAGATGTAATGATGTCTACACGTCCCATTACTTCGTTGTGCTCATGTGTTCCACGTCCAGTTTTTCCAATAAAACCAGTTGCGTGAGAATCATCAACCATTACCAAAGCATCGTATTTATCAGCTAAATCACAAACACCTTTTAAGTCTGCAACGATACCATCCATAGAGAAAACTCCGTCTGTTACAATAATTTTGAAACGATGATTTTTTTCTGAAGCTACAATTAATTGAGCCTCTAAATCAGCCATATTATTGTTTTTATAACGATAACGAGCAGCTTTACATAAACGAACACCATCAATAATAGAAGCGTGGTTTAATTCATCAGAAATAATAGCATCTTCTTCTGTAAACAAAGGCTCAAAAACACCACCATTTGCGTCAAAAGCAGCAGCATATAAAATCGTATCTTCCATTCCTAAGAAATTAGCGATTTTTTTCTCTAATTGTTTGTGTACATCTTGCGTACCACAAATAAAACGAACCGAAGACATTCCGTATCCGCGGTCATCTAACATTTTTTGAGAAGCTGAGATAACGTCTTTATTATCAGATAATCCTAAATAGTTGTTCGCACAAAAATTAAGTAATGTTTTACCATTTTCTAATGTAATTTCTGCACTTTGAGGAGAAGCAATGATGCGTTCTTTTTTGAATAATCCTTGTTCTTCTAAATCATTCAATTGCGTTTGTAAGTAGTTTTGAAATTTATCGCTATACATAATAAATCACTTTTTGTTTTGATATGTTTCATACAAATATAAATGTTTGCGGGCATATTTTTCGTATTTTTGTGAGACATAAAAAATAATAAACAGTGTTTCTAATCATCATATTTAGTTTTCAGTTCTATTTCTTAGCAAAATTTTTCAAAAAGGATAAATTAAAAACGGTTTTATCAGCAGTAGGATTATACATAGCGGGTGAGATTGCTTTTTCTTTTGTATTTGTTTTATTGTTTGCTTCAGGAATTATTGATATCGGTGTTAATTTTAATAGTTCATCTATGGATAATTTGATGGAAAATAGCCTTAAAATGAATAAATTTTTGGCCGAAAATTATGTGTCAATTGCTGTACAAGTCTTTTTATACATTGGTATCGGAATGTTTTATTACAATTCATTAAAGCGTAAATGGACATTGCAAATGTTAGAAGTCGAAATTGATAAACGTAAAGATGAAATTCTACAAAATTTAGAAGTTAATCAAAAAATAAATCCAGTAAAATTGGACGTTTATCCTCATTTTCACACTATTAATGAGAAAAACATTCATTTAGTTCAACCTTTGGCAAATGAGATTTGGAACGAATGTTACAAGGATTTGTTATCACAAGATCAAATCAATTATATGATTGATATGATGTATAATACTGATAAAGTAAACGAAGGAATTGTAAATGGAGATGTTTGGGAAATCCTGAAAATTGATAATGTTCCGTCTGGTTATTTGCATTACAAATTAGATGAAAATAATACTGTTTTCTTATCCAAAATTTACTTGAAAGAGTCTAATCAAACCAAAGGAATTGGACAATTGATGTTGAATAGAGTTGTAGATTATGCGCGAGAAAAAGGAGCAAAAGCTGTTCATTTAACGGTGAATAAACACAATGCGAAAGCAATTCGTTTTTATGAGAAAAATGGTTTCAAGAATATGGAATCAAAAACATTTGACATTGGAAATGGATATATTATGGATGATTATATTTATCAGAAATCCATTTAAAAATAAGGTTTTAATCAAAATATAAAGTCATTACGGTTTGTAATGGCTTTTTTATGTTGTAAACAAAGTGTCTAGAACCAAGCTGACTTAATTCGTAATGTCGTGAGGTTGATTTAGTTTTTAAAGTGATGAGAAGCTGAATTGAATTCAACTTGAAATTCTCCCTTAATTTATTATTGAAAATAGATCTTAATTTATCGAAGTTATATTGAACTTGTTTCAATATCGCATCTAGAGTTTAGAAATGTTAATTCTTAATATAAAACAAAAAGGACTTCAATAAGAAGTCCTTTTGTTATTTTTCTCTTTCGATTACGTATTTCACCATTGTTTCCAATGAATTTCGAAATTCACTTTCGGGAAATTCGTATAGTATATCTAAAGCCTCTTGGCTATATTGTTTCATCATTTTTTGCGTGTACTCAATTCCGCCGTGATCTTTCACATACTGAATAATTTCGCGTACACGTTTTTTGTCATTGTTGTAACGTTTTACCGAATTAATTAACCATTTTTTGTCTTTTTCATTCGCTGTGTTAATTGAATAAATCAACGGTAACGTCATTTTTTGTTCTTTGATGTCAATTCCGACAGGCTTTCCAATTGCATTAGAAGTGGTATAATCAAACAAATCATCTTTGATCTGAAAGGCAATTCCAACCAATTCACCAAAGCGATGCATTTTCTTCGCTACTTCTTCCGAACAACCAACAGAACGCGCACCAGCTTCACAACAAGCTGCGATAAGCGTTGCCGTTTTCATTCGAATAATCTCGAAGTATACATCTTCTGTAATATCAAGTTTTCGCGCTTTTTCGATTTGCAATAATTCACCTTCCGAAATTTCCTGTATCGCAACCGAAACAACTTCAAGTAAATCGAAATCTTTGTTTTTAGTCGAAATAATTAAGGTCTTTGATAAAAAATAATCTCCCACCAAAATAGCTACTTTGTTCTTCCAAATCGCATTAAGTGAAAAGAAACCACGACGCAATGTACTATCATCCACTACATCATCGTGTACCAAAGTTGCGGTGTGAATAAGCTCGATAAAAGAAGCTGCACGATAGGTACGTTCTTGTACTTCGCCATTTAATTTTGCAGTTAAAAATACAAACATCGGACGCATTTGTTTTCCTTTTCTACACACGATATAATTGGAAATACGGTCAAGAAGCGAAACATTACTCTTCATCGATTCGAAGAATTTCTGTTCAAACAATTTCATTTCCTCCGCGATCGGAGCTTTAATCAAATCTACCGTGTTACCCAAAATTTAGTTTTTTAATTCGTAAAATTATTGATGCAATGTACAACCTGTTTTGCATAGAATCCTTTATAATTAAATTCCTCTCCGCTAAAACAAATTTTGTTTTCGGTTGGCAAAACTGAAATACCTTCCAATTGTCCCAACTGTGTCGTGAAGCCCAAAGGTAAACTTATTTTTTTAACTTGAGAAGTGAAGAATAACTGATTGTTATCTTTTGGCAAATCAAACCAACTGATAAACGTTAACGCTTCTTTTGTGTAGCCTAACAGATAAACTCCTTTGGTAGAACTATTTACATCAGCATCGATATAAGCAGCAGTTACAGCGTAATTTGTAGGAAAAGTTTCTAACTTTTTGGCTGCGTGTTTTTTAGAAGAGTCAATAGGAACAACATAATGAGACGTTGACATATTTGACCATTCTTTTGTAAAAATATGCAATTGATTTTGGTAGACAAAAAATGCTTCTGCGTCCCAATTTGTCGTCATATTTTTGAACTGAAAAGTTTCTTGATCTGGATAATAAAATTCTATTTTTTCAGCTTTTAATTGCTGATAAGATTTTGAATAATCGATGTTTGATTTCTGGATAAAATAAATGGCTAAATCTTTTCGTTTGCCCAAATTATTTCCAAAATCAGCAAAATAAATTCGATTATCATCCGAAGACATTTCTTCCCAATCGATATTTGGAGCATTTGTGATGAAAATAGTATTGATAATTTTACCTGTTTTTGCATCAAAACGATACAATTCTGGTTTGGAATCAGAATCGTTTAAACCCCAAAAAGAAGCCACATTTTTATCTTCTTTTTCATATTCTAAAGTCGAAATTTCGTTCAAAGTAGGCGGTAAGTTGATACTTTCCATTTTATAATCATCAATAGAAATTGTATCGATGTTTTCTACTATTTGCGCGAAAGAGAATTTAGTCAGAATCAAAAATAAAAATATGGCTAAATATTTCATTTGATTATGTTTTAATCATTTCCAGTTTTATTGGCTAATTGTCCGCAAGCTGCATCAATATCTTTTCCGCGACTACGACGTACATTTACCACAATATTGTTGGATTCTAAAGCTTTGATATAATTGTTAACTGCTTCTTCTGATGCTTGTTTGTAGATTCCGTCATCAATCGAATTATATTCGATAATATTCACTTTAGAAGGAATTTTTCGACAGAATTTTACCAATGCATCGATATCTTCTTTTTTATCATTAACACCGCCCCAAACAATATATTCGAACGTAATTCGTAAACCTGTTTGTTGGTACCAATATTGAAGACTATCCATTAAATCCGTCAACGGAAATTTAACAGAAAAAGGCATAATCACATTACGAACTTCTTCTCGAGCGGAATGTAAAGATACCGCAAGGTTAACACGTAAATCTTCGTCAGCCAGTTTTTCAATCATTTTAGGAATTCCCGAAGTAGAAACTGTAATTCGTCTTGGAGCCATTCCTAGTCCTTCTGGCAATGTGATTTTTTTGATGGCAGAAATTACTTCGTTATAATTTAACAAAGGTTCTCCCATTCCCATAAATACGATATTGCTTAAAGGACGATTGAAATAACGTTTACTTTCTTCATCGATAATCACAACTTGATCGACGATTTCGGCAGCTGTTAGGTTACGCATACGTTTTAATTGCGCTGTTGCACAAAAAGTACAATCCAAACTACAACCAACTTGCGAAGAAACGCATGCAGTTGTGCGAGAATCAGTCGGAATTAAAACAGATTCCACAACGTTACCATCATGAAGCTTAACAGCATTCTTGATGGTTCCGTCGTTTGATTTTTGTAGAAGATCAACTTCAACAGGTTGAATTTGGAAAGATTCTCCCAATTGCTCACGTAGCGCTTTTGAGATATTGGTCATGTCATCAAATTGATGCGCATTCTTTTTCCATAACCATTCGTACACTTGTTTTGCGCGGAATGATTTTTCACCAATCTCTTTGAAATAATCTTCAATCTCAGCTTGTGAAAGCTTTCGTATATCTTTTTTTGTTGTACTCAAACTTGTCTTATAAGATTAACATTGCATCTCCGTAAGAGTAGAATTTGTATCCTTCTTTTACAGCTTCGTTGTATGCTTTCATTGTTAAATCGTGTCCAGCAAACGCAGAAATCATCATGATTAATGTAGATTTTGGTGTGTGGAAGTTTGTAATCATACAATTTGCAATAGAGAAATCGTATGGAGGGTGAATAAATTTGTTTGTCCAACCATCAAAAGCATTTAAATGACCATCTGCAGAAACAGAAGACTCGATAGAACGCATAGAAGTTGTACCAATCGCACAAACTTTTTTCTTCTCGTCAATTGCACGATTTACAAGATCAGCAGATTCTTGAGGAATAATAACTTGCTCAGACTCCATTTTATGTTTAGATAAATCTTCAACCTCTACAGCCTGAAAAGTTCCTAAACCAATGTGTAATGTTAATTCAGCAAAATCAACACCTTTAATTTCTAAACGTTTTAATAAGTGTTTAGAAAAGTGTAAACCAGCTGTTGGTGCAGCAACAGCTCCTTCGTGTTTTGCATAAATTGTTTGGTAACGCTCTGCATCTTCTGGTTCAACATCACGTAAAATATATTTTGGAAGTGGAGTTTCTCCTAATTCTTTCAATTTTGCACGGAATTCTTCGTAAGATCCATCAAATAAGAAACGTAAAGTACGTCCACGAGAAGTTGTATTGTCAACAACCTCTGCAACTAATGTATCATCATTATCGAAGAATAATTTATTTCCGATACGAATTTTACGCGCTGGATCAACCAAAACATCCCATAAACGAGTCTCAGCATCTAATTCTCTTAGCAAGAAAACTTCGATTTGAGCACCAGTTTTCTCTTTGTTACCCATCAAACGAGCAGGGAAAACTTTCGTATTGTTACGAATCATTACATCTCCTTCGTCGAAATACTCGATAAGATCTTTAAATTGTCTATGTTCAATTTCTCCGGTGTCACGGTGAACAACCATTAAGCGAGCTTCGTCTCTGTTTTCAGAAGGACGATCTGCTAAAAGTTCTTCAGGTAAAGTAAAGTCGAAATCGGAGGTTTTCATTTTCATAATTGTACAATTTTTTGCAAATATACGATGTCAGATACCCCTTTGTCAAGTGAATTGAGGTATTTTATGAAATTGCTAACGTTTAAATGTTTATTTTTGACGAAAGACCTATAGATATTATCAAGTTTTTTAATACTTATTTGAAAAATAAAATGAAAACGAAACTACTATTATTATCAATGTTTTTTACATTTTTTAGTTGTAATAAATCCGAACAAAAAATTGAAGAATCTGCTGAAATAGAAAAGATTGATTCTGTTGCAAAAAAAGAATCACCAGAATCAGAAATTCCGAAAGAATTGATAAAAGCACCAGATTTTTCTTTGGCTGATATCAATGGAAAACGATTTGACTTATCAGATTTCAAAGGAAAATATGTCTACATGGATATTTGGGCAACATGGTGTGGACCTTGCAAAGTTCAAATTCCTTTTATGAAAGAATTGGAAAAACAATTTCATAATGCACCAATTCATTTTGTAAGTGTTTCTTTGGATAAATTAGAAGATAAGCCAATTTGGGAAAAAATGGTGAGAGAAAATCAGATGTCTGGTGTACAGTTATTTGCAGGAAGAGAAGATAACTTTGGCTTTGATTATAAGATAGAATACATTCCGACTTTTATTATTTTAGACAAAGAAGGAAATATTATGATTGATCGCGCGCCTGCACCGATGGATTATCAAACAGGAGGAATCAATCAACAATTGGTTGATATTCTCAAAATGATGAAATAAAAAAAGCTTCCATTTGGAAGCTTTTTTTTATTATTGAGCTCATTATGCTCTAACTTTTGTTTTCAAATTAATACGTTGACCAATTTTAGGTTGTTCACCTGGTTCCATACGATTTAGTTTATATAGGTTGTTTACTTTTACACCAAAACGTTGCGAAATCGTGTACATATCATCACCTTCTTGTACTTTGTATGAATAATCAGAACCTTTTGTTTTCTTTTTTCCGAAAAATACAATTTGTCCATCTTTCAATTTAGAACCCATTTGTATTTCATTGAAATTCGCAATATCCGAAGGAACTTTGTTGTATGTTTTAGAAATAGTCGCAATTGTTTCTCCCGCTTGAGCAACAATATAAGGAATATTATTCTTGTGATTTTTAATGCGAGTTGTAGGATTTTGAGGACGAGTTTCGTAAGCAATTGTTTTGTTATTTACATTAGGCTCATTTTTCTCTATACTATTATTATTTGGTTGATAAGACGCTAATGCAATTTCTTCTTTGATTGTTTTAGATTCTTTCTTCGTTTTAGATTTAGATTTAGATGAATTATTTGCCATCATCATATCATCCTGATTGTTGTATAATGTATACAATTTTGTATAAACTTCTTCTGGAGAAATCTTATCAAATTGATCTAAATTATATTTCTCAATTCTCGAAATTAATTTTGAAGCATATTTTGGATCAGTTGCATAACCAGATTTTTTCAGACCATTTGCCCAAGCGTTATAATCTGTCGGATCTAAGAAAAATAAAGCTTTGTAATAAGGTCTTAAAGCCAAAAATTTAGAATGATCTCTATAACTTTCTTCAACTGAAAGATACTTTCTGAAACATTCGCCTTTCGCATCATCATCGTGATAAATACGAGGTTTATCCAACGACCATTCTTCAGGACCTTTACATTTTATTCCAAAATGATTATTGGCTTGATCGGCTAATTTACTTTGTCCGCCTCCAGTTTCCAATAATCCTTGTGCTAACGTAATACTTGCTGGAACTTTGTAAAGTTGCATTTCTTCAACAGCTAAAATAGCATGTTTTCGAATGTAAGTTATGTCTCTACTTTCTTGTGCTTGCGTCGAAATCGTCAACACTAAGCTAAAAACGTATAACAATTTTTTCATTCTATAATATTTTTGTTCTTCTTCTTTAAAAGTTTGTTCATTCCTTCAATTCCTTGCAATCCACCTGTATGAACCAAAAGAATTTTAGAATTATCACTAAAATAATGATTTTTAATTAATTTAAAAATACCAAAAACCATTTTTCCAGTGTAAATAGGATCCAATTGAATATGGTTAATTCGCTTGAAATCATTTACAAAAGTAATTAATTCATCCGAAACTTTCCCATATCCGCCAAAATGATAATCATTAAAAATAGTAAAATTCGTTTTATTTGTTAATTTTTCGATTTCATTTTGGATAAAATCTCCCTTTAAACTCGGAAAACCTAAAACTTTTTGATGAGGTTTCGAGCTTTCAATCAATCCGGCAATTGTTCCGCAAGTTCCAATTGCCGAAGCAATAAAATCATATTCGAAACAATCATCGTACAAAATTTCTTCGCAACCTTTTATCGCAAAATCATTTGTACCTCCTTCTGGAATAACGTAAGTGTTTGGGTATTTAGTGTTTAAATGATTAATAAATTCTATTTCATCTTTTTTTCGATAATCTTCTCTGGAAATAAAATGCAATTGCATTCCACATTTTTGAGCAAAACGTAACGTAGGATTTTCATCGATTTTATCACTTAATTCTTCTCCACGAATTATACCGATAGTTTCGAAATGATGAAGTTGACCAGCTGCCGCCGTTGCTGCAATATGATTGGAAAAAGCGCCACCAAATGTTATCAATTTCTTGAAACCAAGTTTTTCAGCTTCAATAAAATTATATTTCAGTTTTCGGTATTTGTTTCCAGAGATTTCTGGATGAATCAAATCTTCTCTTAATATAGAAAGTTGAATATTTTGAGAAGTTAAATGTTTGATGTCAATGTTTTGAATTTGAGCTTTAAAATTGTTCCAAATCATTTAGATATATTTTAGAAAATTATAAAATTTTCGTTTTTTTAAATAATTCAAATTGTGCTCGTTTGCATAAGCTTCACGCTCAAAACTAATATTGCGATATGCTTTGTGTTGATCGCGATATTGAATTAATCGAATCGCATATTCAATCAAGTAAAAAGGATAGAAAAAAACGACCAAAAGTTCGAGTTGTTGAATGATATGAATGGTTTCGTGATTGATTAAAACTTCATCATTTTTCAGTTTTTTATCTCTCAAAAAAATGAAAGGAAAAATGGTAATTCCAATAAAATTCTTTCGGAACAAATGACGCAAAACAACTACAAACATGATTTAGGTAATTCTATTTTATTGCAAAATTAATCAATCTGAAAAGATATTGATTTATAAAGCATTAAAAATCGTAAATTTAGAGGAAGTTTCACAAATAATTATCATACCAAAATTAATGATAGTTTATTGATAAAAGTTGTAATTTCACAGCATTAGAAATGAAAAAGTTTGAAGAAGGAGATTATTATTTATCTCCAGAAGGTTTCAGAATATTTACTGAACAATATCTAAAAAGAAGAGGGTATTGTTGCAAAAGTGGATGTAAACATTGTCCGTATGGATACGATAAAAAAACAGATAAAATAAAGAATAAGAAATAATTATATGAAAATAACATCAACAGTTTTAGCTTTGTTAATAGGAAGTTGTGCTTTTGCTCAAATGAAATTTCCCGCGGTAAGTTCTCATGCTGAAGTTGAACAAAAAGTAGGTTTAACAGAATTTGAAGTTGAATATAATCGACCAAATGTAAACGGAAGAAAAGTATTTGGAAAATTGGTACCGAATGGAGAAGTTTGGCGAACTGGTGCGAATGAAAATACGGTCATCAAATTTGATAAACCAATCAAAGTGAATGGACAAGAGTTGGCTGCTGGCGAATATGCGTTGTATAGCATTCCGAATAAAGAGGAGTGGGAGGTAATTTTTTACAAAGACACGAAAAACTGGGGAAATCCGAAAGAGTGGAAAGAATCGAATATCGTATTGAAAGTGAAAGCTCCGTCAACAAAATCGATGAACAATAAGACAGAAACGTTTGAGATTCGTTTTACAAATGTGACGCAAAAATCAGCGAATTTGGTATTAGCTTGGGATAACACAACGGTTGTTTTGGATATTGAAACGAATACAATTAATGAAGTTTTAAAAATGATTGGAGATCAATTGAACGAAAATTCTTCTGCAAGAGATTTTTACAATTCGGCAAACTTCTATTATTCGAATAAATTGGATCGAAATCAAGCGTTGAAATGGGTTAATACAGCTTTAGAAAAAGATGCAAATGCGCCAGATTATTACAAAGAATTGAAAGTTAATTTGGAAAAAAATAAATATTAATTAAAAATCCCTTCAAAAATTTTTGAAGGGATTTTTTTTATTCAGAAATATTCTTTTTTAAGATAATTTGTAAGTAAGAAAACATCAACGCCGTTGACCAGCCTACCATCATAATTCCGTTTATAGCTTCTAATCCCGCCATGATTTTCCATTCACTATCAATCACAACATCACCATAACCAACGGTTGTAAATGTGATTAATGAAAAATAGATTGCTTCTTGAAAACTATATAAATTGTCAATATTTGGATTGAAATAAAAAGTAGCCGCCCAAATTGTACATTGTGCACCATGTAACAAAGTAAGCAAAGAAACAGATAATGCCATTTGCCAAATTACTTGACTAAACGTTAAACGTTGTTTTTTGAGATTAAATTTATGTAGATATTTTAGCGAATAAACCGTGACAGTTGATTGTAAAATAACATTCACACAAATAATCAATACGCCAAAACATATAATTAGAAACATATTTTTATCAATTATAGATGAGTACAAAAATGTAAAGAATAAAATTTATAAAATACTTTTTGAAGCGAAAAATTTTGTAAATTTAATACAGAAGGAAAATCTAGATATCCTAAATATTTGATAAAATCTGGATTAATAAAGCTTTATTACTAATTTTGTAACGTTAAAAATACATATTTCAACGAATGAATATTAATTTTAAATATATTTTGATGTGTTTCGGAATAGCTACAATTGGCTTATCTTCGTGTGCTTCAAATAAAAATTCGAAAAAAATAGTTTATAAAAAAGTAGAATCTAAGCAGCCTATAAAACCTGTAGAATCTACGCAAACAACTATTCTTACTACATCAAAAACTGAAATTTCGAATAAGAAAGATGAAGTTTTTACAGTGAAATTACCAGAAGTAAATCGTGAGTTCCGAGCGGCTTGGGTAGCTTCTGTTGCAAATATTAACTGGCCTTCTAAAAAAGATTTAACGACAACGCAACAAAAAGATGAAGCGATAAAGTTGTTGGATATGTTAGAAGCCAATAATTTTAATGCAGTTATTTTTCAGGTTCGTCCAGCGGCAGATGCTTTGTACAAAAGTAATTTTGAACCTTGGTCTTACTTCTTAACTGGAGAAGAAGGAAAAGCGCCTTCTCCATATTATGACCCGTTAGAGTTTTGGGTGGAAGAAGCGCACAAACGTGGAATTGAGTTGCATGTTTGGTTAAATCCTTACAGAGCGCATCACAGTAGTGGAGGGCCGGTGACAAGTGAGTCGATGGTGAAAAGATCGCCAAGTAATGTGGTTAGATTGAAGAATGGTATGTATTGGTTTGATCCTGCTGACAAAAAAACGCAAGATCACGTTTCGGAAGTTGTTCGTGATATCGTTTCGCGTTATGATATTGATGGTGTTCATTTTGATGATTATTTCTATCCATACGCATCATACAATGGTGGAGCAGATTTTCCAGATAATTCAACTTGGAATGTTTACAAAAATAATGGAGGAACATTATCGAGAGCAGATTGGCGTCGTCAAAATGTGAATACAATTATCGAGCGTATTTACAAAGAAATCAAAGCAGAAAAACCTTTCGTTAAATTTGGAATTAGTCCTTTTGGAATTTGGAAACCAGGTTATCCTTCTGGAATTACAGGTTCTTCACAATATGATGAATTGTACGCAGATGCAAAATTATGGTTGAACAAAGGTTGGGTTGATTATTTTTCACCACAATTATATTGGCCAATTAATTCGACAGGACAAAGTTTTCCTAAATTATTAGAATGGTGGAAATCAGAAAATACACATAATCGTCATCTTTGGCCAGGTTTGAATACTGTAGAAGTTAAGGTTTCGGATAGAACAACTGAGATTACAAATCAGGTAAAAATGGCTGGTGAGATTTTGCAAAACAATGTGGGTGTTATTCACTGGAGTATTGCTGGATTAACGAAAAATCCTTCGATGTTGAGTTATCTAAAAGAAGGCCCATACAAAGCTAAAGCTTTGGTGCCAACTATGAATTGGATTAAGGCAGATCGTTTGGCAAAACCAAGTTTGTCTGTAAATGCAAAAGCATCAGAAGTTGTGATGAATTGGAATGATTATAAAATGAATTCGAATGTTTCGAAATGGATTTTATATACACGTTACAACAACGATTGGGAAACATCTATTTTGGATAAAACCAAAACAAACCAAACAATTTTGAAACATAAAGATGGTAAAAGTTTAACGGCAGTTGCACTAAAAGCTGTTGATCGTTTAGGAAACGAAAGTGATTACGTTGCTCAAAAAATTAATTAAGAATACCCGTTGTGCATTTTGATTAATAAAGAATAAAGTTGTTCATTTGATTGAAAATCAGTAAATTGTTTTAACTACAAAACATTTACAATGAACAACTTACTTGCAAATTACGAAAGAATATTGGAAGTTCTTCGAAAAATATCAACAGATACACTTTTAATTTATCAACGTAGAAGACCTAAACTTTTTGATTTAGAACTCATCAGTCTTGTCTTAACCGCTGAATTTATGGGGCTTGATAGTGAAAATCATTTATTTCAATCCCCAATCAACAGCAAAAATAGCTTGTAAAGCTGCAGTTTCAGTACGGAAACGTTGATATCCAAGACTAATTCCTGTGAAATTGTGATCTTCTGCAGCGAAAATTTCATCTCGCGAAAAATCACCTTCAGGACCAATCATAATTAAAATTTTCTGCGGGTTATTTTCCAAAACTGTTCTTAAAGGTGTTCGTTCAATATCCGCTTCGCAATGCGCAATACATTTCGTGAAACCTTCAAAATCCTGTTTGATAAATTCGTTGAATTTTGTCAAATCATTTACTTTTGGCAAATACGCTTTCAACGATTGTTTTGTTGCAGACTGAACAATTTTTTCAATTCGTTCAATCTTAATATTTTTTCGTTCCGAATGAAAAGTTTGCAAAAATGTAATTTCATCAATACCAATTTCGGTTGCTTTTTCCAAGAAAAATTCCAAACGTTCCATTGTTTTAGTTGGTGCAATTGCAATGTGCAAATAGTAATTTTTTTGCTCGAAATTTTCCTTTAAATCAATTACTTTTCCTTCAACTGCTTTTTTAGAAATCGACGTAATTTCAACTTGAGCCAAATTTCCTTTTCCATCCGTCACATGAACCAAATCGCCTTCATTTCCGCGCAAAACTTTCGCAAAATGATGACTTTCTTCTTCGTTCAGGATAGCTGTTTCGTGATGAATTTCTCCAAAAAATAATTTCATTAAATATGGTATTTAGCCACAGATTTCGCTGTGTTTTTTGTAAATAACTCTTGATCAAATTTTAAACTTCCAACCATTGCAATCATCGCTGCATTATCTGTTGTATAAGCAAATTTTGGAATAAAAGTTTTCCAATCAAATTCTGTTTCTCCATCTTTTAATCGTTGACGAATTTCAGAATTAGCCGAAACTCCACCTGCAATAGCAATTTGTTTAATTCCAGTTTCGTCCGATGCTTTTTTTACTTTTTCCATCAAAATATTAACGATAGAATATTGAATAGAAGCACACAAATCGTCAATATTTTCTTCGATGAAATTTGGATTTGCTTTGACCTCTTTCTGAATAAAATATAAAATTGACGTTTTGAAACCGCTAAAACTAAAGTTTAAACCTTCAATTTTTGGTTTTGCAAATTTGAATTTTGTAGGATTACCAATCTTAGATTTTTTATCGATAATTGGACCTGCAGGATAAGGTAAATTTAAAATTTTACCTGCTTTATCAAATGCTTCACCAGCCGCATCATCAATCGTTTCTCCTAAAATTTCCATCTCAAAATAATTATTGATTTTCACGATTTGAGTATGTCCTCCAGAAACCGTTAAGCATAAAAATGGAAAAGTTGGTTTTTCGTCGTTGGCATCTTCAATAAAATTTGCCAAAATATGTGCTTGCATGTGATTGACTTCAATCAATGGAATATCCAATGATTGACTGAAAGATTTCGCAAAACTTCCGCCAACCAAAAGCGATCCCATCAATCCTGGACCACGCGTATACGCAATTGCTTTAAGTTCTTCTTTTTTAATATTTGCCTGTTTTAGTGCTTGATCTACGACGGGAACAATATTTTGTTGATGTGCTCTCGAAGCTAATTCTGGTACTACGCCACCATATATTTCGTGAATTTTTTGGCTTGCCACAACATTAGAAATAATTTTATTTCCGTCAATAATTGCTGCGCCTGTATCATCACAAGAAGATTCTATGGCTAAAATGTAGTTTTTATCGCTCATAATTCGTTGTAGAATAAAATTTATAACTTATTTTTACCCTGCAAATATCGTAAATTTAAACCATTGAAAATAGTCAGACGAATAGGAAGATTTTTATTGTCGTTGATTATACTCGTTTTAACCCTTGTTTTAACAGTAGCAATCGCAATACAAATCCCTGCGGTACAGACAAAAATAGCTCACTTTGCATTAGAAAAATTAAATAAATCGCTGAACACACAAATGTATGTGGATTCGGTGGATATTGATTTTTTTGGACGAATATATTTCCATGGTGTTAAGATAAAAGACGATCATAAATATGATTTTATGAAGTCGAAAACCTTGGAAACGACAATTAATCTTTGGACACTTCTACCAGGAATCAAAAAAGATTACATTGATTTGAGTGAAGTGAAATTGATTGAACCCGAAATTCGTGTGATTACGTACAAAGGCGATTCGATTTCGAATTTCATCAAATTTGTCAATGGTTTTAGTTCTGATAAACCAAAAGATCCGAAAAAGATTTTCAAATTGGATGGAGATTTTATTTTGGAAGATGGTAAAGTTTCAATTGTTAATCAAAATTCTGGAAATGTTTGGTTGGATTCGAAACAACTGAATATGACTGTAAAAAAGTTTCGATTAGTTGATTCTGATATTACGGCTGATTTAGAAAACTTCTGCTTTGTTACGACAAAAAATAAAGAAAGGTATAACGTACAAAACTTTACAGGAAAAGTTCATTATTCGAAAAAAGAAATTCGAGTTGGGAATTTGAATTTACGAACGGATACATCTGTTTTGAATGGGAATTTGTTATTGAGTTACGATGACCCCTCGGATATGGGAGAATTTGCTGATAAAGTTCGTTGGGACGTTTTTTTTGATCGAGGTTCTAAGATTAATTTTAAGGAAATTCGTTATTTTACTCCTTTATTTGATAAAAATTCGTCAGTAGATTTATATGGAAAAGTAAATGGAACGCTGAATAATTTGACTTTTTCTGATTTTGAATTGAAAGGTGAAGACAATTATGTTGGTGCTTCTCGCTTGCAATTACAAGATGTTTTGCATGGTTCTTTGCTGAATTTTTCGACAAGAAATGTAAAAATTAATACATCATATCAAAAAATAACAAAATTACTTCCAACCTTTGTTTCGAACAAAATTCCAAATATGTTGACACGTTTTGGAAATTTAAATTATCGTGGAGATATTTCATTAAATCCAAATGAAATTCATGCAAATGGTTACGCGGTTTCTGGACTTGGAGATGCTGATATTAAAGCGCAAATCAAGAATTATAAAAATGTAAAAGCCTTAATTTATAAAGGTACTTTAGATGCAAAAAACTTAAATCTTCGTCAATTAACTAATGCAAAAGATTTGGGTTATGTAAGCGGGAAGTTTAGATTTGATGGAAGAGGAACAGATTTGAAAAATATCAATTTAGATGTTGACGGAACGCTTCGTTACTTGGATTTGATGGGCAAACGTTATCAAAATATTACGGTTGATGGTTTGGTTAAAAATTATCAATTCAATGGATTATTCGATATCAAAGATCCAAATCTAAATGCGCAATTGAAAGGTAAAATTAACTTTAGTGGAAAACCTTATGATTTTGATTTTACTTCGAATATTCGTCAAATTAATTTAGATTTTCTTGGCGTTACAAAAAATCTAAATGCAATTGTACGCGGTGATGTAGAAGGGAATTTTAAGTTGACAAATATTAATGATTTTAGAGGAAATATTGATGTCAAAAATCTTTACTTCCGTTCGAAAAAAGATACGTTAGAATTGTCACATGTCATGTTGAATTCTCAAATAGATGGTTCGCATAAAATCATGACTTTGGATGTTCCTAATTATATGCGCGCTACAGTAGATGGTCGCTATAATATTACGGAAGTTGCCAATGTCATCAATAATTCGCTTGTAGATTTAGTTCCATCTTTCCGTCATAAAAAAGTTTCGCCAAATCAGGCTTTTTCGTTTGATGTTTATGTGCAAGAAAATTTATTACAATATATCGATTCATCTATTTCGATTGAACCTGATACGCATGTAAAAGGTTATATTGATGGTACGAAAAATCAGTTGGAAGCGACTTTGGATACGCCTGGAATAAAATATGCAGGAATTCAATTGTTCCAATCTAATGTTAATCTAAACACAATTGCGGAGTTGCCAACGTTGAATGCGAAGATTGATAGTTTGAAAGTAAGTGGTGTAACGATTAATGCAATTAACGTAAATTCGATTCCGAAGAATGATACGATGATTGTGAAAACAGATTTTAATATTGGTCGAAAAAATCCAATTTTATTTAATCTGAATCTTTTTCATACAGTTCAGAATAATAATGATTTGATTTTTGGATTTTCTCCTTCAACAATACAAATTGATTCGACACAATGGACAATTAATCATTTGAATGATGCAAATTCGAATCGTGTAATTTTTAATCGAATTAATAAATCATTAAAAGTTGAAGATTTATCATTAGAATCAGAAGAACAATATTTAAAAGTAAGTGGTTTATTTAATAACAACGTAGATTACAATTTCAATGCTGATTTTAAAGATTTGCATTTAGAAAAAATCATTCCTAAAACATTATTGAATAATCTAAAAATTGTCGGTATAGCAAATGGTAAAGTAGATATTATTCGTACAAAAGAAAAATTAGAACCAACACTTGAAGCTGAAATTGATAAGTTAGGTTTAAATGATTTTGAGCTTGGTAATTTGACTTTACAAGGAGGTTATAATGTAGCGGATAAACAATTTAATTTTGAAACAAGTTTACAGAAAGAGCAAATTCAATCGTTGGTTGCTTATGGTAATATTATTAATAAACCGACAGGTCCTGAGGTTGATGTAGATGTCAATTTTGACGAGTTTCACATCGATTTCTTAGAAGGATTCTTAAAATCTGTTTTCTCTAATATGCGTGGAACGTTATCTGGTGATTTAAAAATTACTGGACCAATTGATTTGCCAAATCTTAGTGGAAATATGATTGCAAAAGATCTTGGTTTGAAAGTGAATTTCTTAGGAACAGATTATTTATTTGAAGGAGAAAATGAATTGCTTGTTTCGAAACAAGGAAAAGGACAAGGTATTATCATGTTGAATGATATTGCATTTAAAGACACTGCGTACAATACAAAAGGAAAAGTTGACGGAGCAATTCTTTTCCGCAACTTATCTAAATGGGGTCTCAACTTAGATTTCGATACGCAAAATTTATTAGTGATGAACACGTCTATTAAAGACAATGAATTGTTTTATGGAAAAGTATTTGCGAAAGGAAATGTAACCATGTTTGGTGCGGTAGAAGAGTTGGAGATTGCTGGAGATGCGACAGTTGTTGGAAATTCTGAGTTAACGATAAATACAGGTAGTACAACAATTGAGTCAGAAAATAATTTGGTACGTTTTGTTCCTAATCAACATCTGGACGAAAAATCTAAAAATAATGAACCGCATGCGCCAAAAGGAATGTCGATAGATGTCAACATTAATGCGTATCCAAATGCAATGGTGAATTTGATTTTTGATGCAGCTACAAACGATAAAGCGACAGCGCGTGGTACAGCAGAAAATCTTAGATTCTTAATGAATAAAGCAGGATTGAGTATTACGGGTGTATATAATATAGAAAGTGGAACGTATGAGTTTAGACAATTTCCTCTTATTCCGAAAGATTTTAAAATCAAAAAAGGATCTTCGGTACAATTTGCAGGAAATCCACTTGATGCAACGCTTAATATTACAGCTGAATATCAACGTTCGGTGTCAAATGTTGGAGACTATTTAGGTGTAGGATATTCGCAAATTTATGATGCTCTCTTATCAATTAATATTTCTGAAACGTTGAAAAAACCTATTATCGATTTTGGATTAACAATTCCTAATGCAGGTTCGGATATCAATTCGCAGTTACAATCAAAATTCCGTTCAAATACAGAAGAACAGATGCTTCAGTTTAGTTATATCTTATTGACAGGTAAATTTGGTGATGCTTCGGCTGTTCAATCTGGTGTAACAAGTACAGCTGCTGATATTGGTTTATCGACAATTGCGGGTATGTTGTCTTCTATTGCGAACAATGTAGATATACAAATGGAGTATGTCGGTGGTAGTGCGCAATCGGAGACAAATGATAAAATTAGAACTTCTGTTTCTTATCGGGTTAATAATCGTTTAAGTTTACGTGGTTCGTATGGAATTGCGGTTACAAATAATAGAAATGTACAAGAGAACTTCGATGGGAATTTTGATGTTTCTTATGATATCTCGAAATTAAACAATGGATCTTTGGTCTTAAAAGCATTTACAAAACCTACAACTTTCGGTTTATTGCCAGGAATGGAAAATAACTTAAATCAAAGTTTCGGAGTAGGAATTCAGTACAACAAAAGCTTCGATACGTTTAGAGGATTTTTAGGTTTAGATGAAAATAAACGAAAAGCAAAAGCTAAAAAAGAAGAGCAACAGCAAGAAAGATTTGATTCGATTGTACTTCCGAAACAGTTTAAAAGTGAGGAAAGAAGAATAGATTCTACTCGTCAAACTACAAAAGATACGGTCAAAGTTACGTATCAAAAAAGTACTCAACCTAAAGTGGAACAAAAACGTCGTGGTTTAGTCAAAATTAAATAAAAAAAAAATGAGTTTATTGTGGTTAGACAATAAACTCGCGCAAACAAACAAAAGTGATTAGTTCTTTCTTTTTTGAACTATTATTATAACAAAAGTAAAATATTAAATAAATCATTAAAAAATATTTTGAAGTTTGTTTGTTTTATTTATAATTTTGCTAAAAATTAATTCGATTTTTTATTAAAATAATAATAATAATCAAAAATTAGGAAAATGAATTACATAATTGATGATGTTGATAAGAAAATTTTGATGTATTTGATTGACAATACAAGAATGCCATTTACAGAAATTGCAAAGAAAATGAATGTTTCTGCTGGTACTATTCACGTACGTGTCAAGAAATTAGAGGAGGCTGGAATCATCAAAGGAACTACACTAATTACAGATTATGATAAAATGGGTTATCAGTTTGTTGCGTATGTAGGATTGTTACTTACAAAAACAAACAAAACTCAGAAAGTGATAGATGAATTATATAAAATTCCTAACGTAACAGTGGTTCACGTTGTGTCTGGAAAATATAATATTTTCTGTAAAATTCGTGCAAGAGATACTTCTGATGCGAAAGATGTTATCTACAAAATTGATCAAATTGATGATGTATTGAGAACAGAATCTATGATTTCGTTAGAAGAATCTTTTAACGATAAAAATAGATTGATGCATTCAATTTTTCATTAAAAATAAATTTCAATTTATTAATCATCCCACAAAATGACAGACGAAGAAAAAGAAAAATATTTTCAGGTCGCTCTATGTTCAAGTCTCGTACTTTTCGGGTTTGATGGAGAAGATCTCAAAATATTGGTGTATAAAAAACTAAACGATCCTTTCAAAGGAGCATTGGTTTTGCCAGGAAAATATATTGCGCCAACGGTAAGTAACGATCAAGCAATTCACGAATTGTTGATTGAGAAAATTGCTTACGATGAGCATCAAACATATATTGAACAATTGAAAGCTTTTACAAAAGTTTTTCGTAATCCATTAGGACGTGTTGTAAATGTTGCTTATTACGCTTTGGTTAAATTGACACCTCAAATAGAGGAAAAAGTGAAAACACAAGGTGGAGAATGGTATGCTTACGACCGTGTTCCGGATTTGGCTTTTGATCACAATGAGATTGTAAAATATGCAAAAGAGCGTGTGAAACGTCGTGTAAAACGTCGTCCAGTAGGATTTAACTTACTTGGAGATGAGTTTACAATTGCGCAATTGCAAAGTTTGTATGAAAAAGCCTTGAATCGTGAGTTGGATAAACGTAACTTTAGAAAGAAAATCTTTAACTCAAATTTAATTATCGAAACAGGTAATACAACAGATCCTAAACAACATCGTAAAGTATCTAAATTGTATCGTTTTGATGAAGAAAAATACGAAAAATTGAGTTTGAAAGGATATGATTTCTTATTTTAAAATAAAGCTATGACAGATCAAAAAGTAGAACAAAATCAAGAACGTGACGATATTTTTGACACAAAAGTTTTAATGTCGGATAATACCAAAACAAAAGATTTGAAACACGAAGGAAACAAAACATCATTCCTTTTCAAGTCAATGATCTTTATAATGGTTTTCTTGATTTTGAGTATTCTTTATCGTGGTTATCAATTATTGGTGACAAATGATTATTTGTTCCGCCAAATGATGAACGAAGATGCGCCAGAAATGCCAAAATGGTATCCAATTTCGACTCTTGTTTTAGGAGTTATTGCATTGATAGGTATCTTTTTAGTGAAATCTTATAAAAGAATTGGTGTATATATGGTTGTGACATCATTATTTGTGTCAGCAGCAATGCAGCCCGAATTTATGGCAGATGGAACACTTTTTACCATGTTTACATTATTTGTGTTTATAGGTTATGGTTTAGCGATTATCTATCCATATTGGCACAAGTTTAAATAAAAACTTAATAAAGTCTAGAAAAGAGGTTACAATTAGTTGTGACCTCTTTTTTTGATGCTGAATTATTTGTATTAATATCATTCAATATGAATATTTTAAGCATGTTAATTGTTTAAGTTGATAAAAAAACTGCTTAAATAAAGTGAATATGAGAATTTAACGGCTATATTTGTCTTGTGTGGAAAAAATATAAATTAAAAGTACAAAATGGATTGTATTTCAGTATTTGATATGCTCAAAATTGGCGTTGGTCCTTCAAGTTCGCATACTTTAGGTCCTTGGCGCGCTGCAGAAGCTTTTCTGAAAGAATTGGATGCTGCATCTATCTTTAATAAAATTACAAAAGTTCGTGTAGATTTGTACGGCTCTTTATCGCTTACGGGTAAAGGACATGCAACTGATTATGCAGTAATGTTAGGGTTAAGCGGTGCTGATCCTGAATATATTCCTGTTGATGATATTTCGAATATTATTAATACAATCAATACAAATAAACAATTAAATTTTGGAAATAAATTTTTAATTGATTTTAATCCCGAAACTGATATCGTTTTCAATCGTGAGTTTTTATCTTTTCACGCTAATGGAATGATGTTTACAGCTTTCTATGAGAACGAAGAATTATCTTCTACGTTTTATTCGATAGGGGGAGGATTTATTACAAAAGAGGATGATAGAGCTACCAATACAGATGTCACTTGTGCTTTTCCATATTTATTTAATACATCAACAGAATTATTAGAATTTTGTTCGAAAGAAAATAAATCGATTTCTGAAATTATGTTCGAGAATGAAAAAACAATTCGAACTGAAGATGAAATTCACCACGAATTAATGCGTGTTTGGAATACTATGTTAGAGTGTATGTACATTGGTTGTCATACAGAAGGTATTTTACCAGGCGGATTGAACGTGAAACGTCGTGCTTACGATATGCACAAAAATTTGGTTGGAGCAACACCTTATTCTAATTCACAAGAATGGATTGCATCAATCCGAAAAACCAAAGTATATTTTCGTCAAATCTTGAAATGGGTGAGTTGTTTTGCTCTTGCTGTTAATGAAGTAAATGCTTCGTTAGGTAGAGTTGTAACAGCGCCAACAAATGGAAGTGCAGGAGTTATTCCAGCAGTTTTGATGTATTATTTGGTGATCGAAAATCATAAAGCTGGTCAAAAAGAGATTGAACAATTCTTAACAACAGCAGGAGTTATTGGTTCTATTTTTAAGAAAGGAGCAACTATTTCTGCGGCAATGGGAGGTTGTCAAGCTGAGATCGGCGTATCTTCAGCTATGGCTGCAGCTGCATTATGCGAATTAATGGGAGGAACTCCTGCGCAAGTAACAATGGCTGCCGAAATTGCAATGGAACATCATTTAGGTTTAACATGCGACCCGATTGGTGGTTTGGTACAAATTCCTTGTATCGAGCGTAACACAATGGGAGCGATTAAAGCGATAAATGCAGCAGAATTAGCACTGGATACAGATCCGTTGACTGCGAAAGTTCCGTTAGATAAAGTTGTGAATACGATGTGGGAAACTGCAAAAGATATGAATAATAAATACAAAGAAACTTCTGAAGGAGGTTTGGCAGTTGCTGTAAATATTGCAGATTGTTAGTAACTTATTTATTATCAGTAAAATAATATTATGTGTATTAATTGTAAGGATTATGAATGTGTGTTGTGTATTTCAAAAATAATCCTTACATTTGCACAGCCTTTTAGAGTTAAGGTACGGATGTTAAAGAATATTCATTTAGGGATTTTTTAGGCTGCTCAGCCATTTAATTTTATTCTTTCATATCTGTTGGTTAAATAATTTAAAATAAAACCGTGATATGAAATATAAATGAATTTCATTATCTCGGTATCGTATCTAACATGATTACATTCAAAGAATTAGGACTTCAAGAAGAAATCCTAACTGCAATTGAGAAAATGGGCTTCGTTAACCCATCTCCAATCCAAGAAAAAGCTATTCCTCAAATCCTTTCATCAGATCAAGATGTTATTGCATTGGCGCAAACAGGTACAGGAAAAACTGCAGCATTCGGGCTTCCGGTTTTAAATCAATTAGACAGCAATTCAAAATCAGTACAAGCAATTATTTTGTGTCCTACTCGTGAATTATGTTTACAAATTGCAAAAGAATTAGAATCTTTTTCTGCAGATATGCGTGGAGTACGTGTACAGGCAGTTTACGGTGGTGCTGACATCGTTAAACAAATTAGAGGATTAAAAGATAATCCGCAAATCGTTGTAGGAACGCCAGGTCGTACAATGGACTTAATCAAACGTGGTGCATTAAAAATTAATGATATCACATGGACAGTTTTAGATGAGGCAGATGAGATGTTGAACATGGGATTCCGTGACGAAATCGATTCTATCTTAGAAACAACTCCAGAAGAAAAACAAACTTTATTATTCTCAGCTACAATGCCTTCAGAGGTTCGTCGTATCGCTTCAGAATATATGCACAATCCAGTTGAGATTGCTGTAAGTAAAGTAAATACTGCATCAAAAAATATCGAGCATCACGTTTACTTAGTACGTTCTTCTGATCGTTACTTAGCTTTAAAACGTTTGGCCGATTATTACCCAAATATTTATGGTATCGTTTTCTGTAGAACTCGTCGCGAAGCGAAAGACGTAGCAGATAAATTGATGCAAGATGGTTACAATGCAGACGCATTACATGGAGATTTATCACAATCACAACGTGATCACGTGATGGAGAAATTCCGTAACCAAAATATTCAAATCCTTGTCGCAACAGACGTTGCTGCTCGTGGTATTGACGTAAATGAGTTGACTCACGTAATCAACTTCAATTTACCAGATGATCCAGAAGTTTATGTACACCGTTCAGGACGTACAGGACGTGCGGGTAACAAAGGAATTTCTATCATTATTTCAGGAGGACGTGAAGCGCGTAAAATTAGAGATTTAGAAAAATTAATTGCTTCTAAAATCGAGCCTAAAAATGTACCAACTGGAGCAGAAATCTGTGAAAAACGTTTAATTTCTTTAATCGATAAAATCGAAAATATCGAAGTTGATGAAGAATTAATCGAGCCTTACATGGAAACTGTAAATGAAAAATTGGCGAACTTAGATCGTGACGATTTATTAAAACGTTTCATGACAGTTGAGTTCAATTCTTTCTTAGAATATTACAAAAACACGAAAGATATTTCTTCTGAAGGAGATCGTGGTGATAGAGGAGATCGTTCTTCTAACCGTCGTGGTGGACGTGATTTCTCTCGTTTCTTTATTAATATTGGTCAAAAACACAATTTACGTGTTCCAAACTTAATTGGTTTAATTAACGAGCAAACTCGTAATCGTAACATCGAAATCGGAAAAATTGAAATTTTACGTAATTTCTCTTTCTTCGAAGTTGATACACAATTCGAATCATTAGTGTTAGAATCTTTCAAAGATGCACAACGTGATGGAGTAGACTTAGATGTTCAAATCTCTAAACCAGAACCTAGACGTGGTGATGGTGAGCGTCGTGGTGGAGATCGTCGTCGTAATGACAGAGGAGATTCTCGCGGACGTGGTTTCAATAGCCGTCGTGATAATGACCGTGAAAGAAGTGGAGGTTATCGTGGTGGAGATCGTGATCGCGGAGGAGACAGAGGTGGATTCCGTGGAGGTGATCGTGACCGTGATTCTAGAGGTGGAGATCGTGGTGGTTACCGTGGAGGAGACCGTAATAGAACAGGAAACTCAAGAAGAGGTAGAGATTAATATATTCTCAATAAAAAATAACAAAAAGGATGATTTTATAAAATCATCCTTTTTTATTCATAAAACTTCTGTTTGAATAAATAATTTTTCTATATTTATTCAAAACCACAAATAAATGACAGTACAAGAATTGTTTAGCTCTATTCGATTATCCATCGAAGAAGAGAATTATACGCAATTAAAACAGATTAAAATTTTCAAACCAGAGAAATTCAATTGGGTGAAGGATATTTTTGAGCCTTATAATGTTGCTCAATTAGGAACTCAAAAAGGTTTAATTTGGAAGTATAATGAAGAACGAGAAGATTATACTTTTCAGAATTTAGCTGATAAATACAATCAATTTTTAAACTATTTAAGAAACAAAGGAATTGTACAAGGAGACAAAATGTTTTCTCAAGTTCCATTATTACCGATTACTTGGATTGGTTATTTGGCTTCTATCAAAGGTGGATTAATTATTATTCCAGCCGCAACAACTTTAGAAGCAAGGGATTTAACGTTTAGATTCGAGTCTTCTTTTCCAGAAGTTGCTTTAGCAGATCAAGCAAATGCATCGAAAATAGATGAAGCAGAAGCAAAATTTGATAAAAAGATTAAGGTAAAATTAATCACAGAAGGCGAGCGAGAAGGTTGGATAAATATCAATGAGTTATGGAAAGAATCTATTCAAGCTGAGGCTGCAGATACAAAACCAGACGATGATTTATTCTACTTTTTTACTTGAGGAACGACAGGAATGCCGAAAGTTGTGGTGCATACGCATTACACTTATCCGCTTGGAGGTTTCACGACTTCTTCTTGGGTTGGAATGAAAAAAGGTGATTTACATTATAATATTTCTCAACCAGGTTGGGCGAAATTCTTTTGGAGTAGTTTTTTTGCTCCATGGAATATGGGTGCGACAATTTTGGGTTATCATTCAGATAAATTTGTTCCGAAAGAACAATTACAAACCATTCAAGATTTGGGTGTAACAACTTTTTGCGCACCACCAACAGCTCTGCGTGTATTGATTTTAGAAGATTTGAAAAGTTATGATTTCAAACTTCGTCAATGTGTTGCAGCTGGTGAACCGCTTAATCCAGAAATTATAGATGTCTGGAAAGAAGGTACAGGAATTACGATTCGTGATGGTTATGGACAATCAGAATCAACTGCGATGATTGCGAATTTGCCAAATGAGAAGATTAAATATGGATCGATGGGAAAACCTGCGTTTTTATACGATATTGTGATTGCTGATGATGATGGAAATATTGTACAAGATTGCGAAGAAGGAAATATTTGTGTTGTGCATAATGAAGAAACCATCAATGGAATTTTCAAAACTTATTTGATTCAGAAAGATAAAATGGCGAAAGTTTTCAAGCATGGATTATATTATACAGGAGACAAAGCTTATAAAGACGAAGATGGTTATGTTTGGTTTGTTGGGCGTGATGATGATGTGATAAAAGCGTCTGATTTCCGTGTAGGACCATTTGAAGTAGAAAGTGCTTTGTTAGAGCATGATGCCATTATGGAAGCTGCTGTTGTGGCAAGTCCGCATGATTTGAGAAGTAATGCTGTAAAAGCTTTTGTTATTTTAGCACCTGGAAATGAAGCTTCGGAAGAATTAGCAAAAGATATTTTTAGATATACAGAAGAGCATTTAGCACGTTACAAAATTCCACGTATTGTGCAGTTTGTGGAGAGTTTACCAAAAACAATTTCAGGAAAAATACGTCGAGTGGAATTGCGTAACCAAGAAGCTGTTGATAAAAAGAATAAAACGATTATACCAAACGAATATTTTCACGAAAAATATTAGTCGAGCTTAAAATTAACACACAAAAAAACCACTTCAAACGAAGTGGTTTTTTAATATCAAATAATTTTATAATTTTTCTTCTATATATTCCTGAATTTTATTCGTAATAATTGGAACCGCTATCATAATCAATCCAGAAATTAAAATTTTTGTAATTCCCTTCATTGGATATTTTTTTGAAGCTTTATCTCCAGCCCAATTTAATGCACTTTCAACTTTAGAAGAAGTAAAACTTGTATCGGATTTTAAGTTTGTTACAAGATTAACTGCTTTATTTACAAATGAATTTTCATGTTTATTTTCAGCAACTTTCATTTGTAATTTTAGTTTACGTTTTGCCATTCGCAAATCGTCTAAATTTTTTATCGCAGACATTTGTTCTTTATTCTTCATCGTCGTCTTCGTCATCTTCCTGGTTAGACATAGCTTCCATCGCGTTTTCTACGGCAATATTTGTCAAGAAAAGTTTTAATTTCTTTCTAAATAGAATAGAAAAAACCATCATTAAGAAATAAATTCCAGTTACAGCAAGAAAACCTAATCCTGTATCATTAAAATAACCTCCCAAAATAAATCCTAATGCTAAACTTCCTAATAATAATAGAAACAAAGAAAATACGGCAATAATTAATACATAAATACCGCTCGCCAACATATTACTCAGCGAATCTACGAGATCGTATTTAGCTAAAGTTATTCTATTATTAATATAAACTTTTAGTTCATTAAACATAAAATTGATTTATTTCAGACAAAGTTAATTATAAATTTTAAGGAATGTTGTATTTCGAAGAAATTAAACTCCTACGTTTTCTTGAAATTCGTCTTTTAAATCTTCTTTTGTTTGGTTTGCTTTAGATTTTAAATCTTTTCCAGCTTCTTTCGCTTTTGCTACAAACTCGTCTTTTTGTTCTGCTAATTTTGATTTTACTTCGTCTAATTTAGCTTCTAATTCTTTTTTTGTTTTTTTCGCTTTATCAGAAAAATCATTCGCGTATTTGTCTAACTCTTTTTTGTATTTGTCAGCTTCTTTTTTTAATTTTTTGCGAGTGTCTTTCCCTGATTCTGGCGCATATAATAAACCTACTACTGCTCCGATTGCTGTTCCAATTGCTAAACCTGCTAATAATTTAGTTGCATTATTTAATTTACTCATAATAAAGTTTTTTTTGAGATTAAACGTTTTTTATATTTACACTTTAAAATTACAAAAACAATACCAAAGAATTCAAATCAAATTTTAAAAATTACAATAAATGTTAATATTATCTGAAAAATCACAAAATATGCCAGCTTCTCCAATCAGAAAGTTGGTGCCATACGCAGATGCAGCGAAAAAAAGAGGAACGAAAGTTTATCACTTAAATATTGGACAGCCCGATATTGAGTCGCCAAAAGCTGTTTTAGAAGGATTGAAAAATTTTCCTTCAAACATTATTTCTTATACGCACTCAGAAGGAACGTTGGAATATCGTCAGGCTTTGGCAGATTATTTTACAAATCGCGGAATTGAATTAACGCCAGAAAATTTTATTGCAACATTAGGAGGTTCGGAAGCTTTATTATTTATTTTCGGAATTATTGCAAATCCAGGAGATGAAATTATTATTCCAGAACCTTTTTATGCAAATTATAATGGATTTACATGTGAAAACGATGTAAATATTGTTCCAGTTCCATCTACAATTGAAAATAATTTTGCATTACCTGCAGTAGAAGAGTTTGCAAAAAAAATTACAGATAAAACACGTGCTATATTAATTTGTAATCCAGGGAATCCAACAGGTTATGTATATTCGAAAGAAGAATTAAATCAATTGAAAGATTTGGTTTTAGAGCATGATATCTATTTAATTGCGGACGAAGTTTATGCAGAATATTTATATACAGAAGAAAAATTTACATCTGTTTTAAGTTTCCCAGAATTGAAAGATAATGCAATTGTAATTGATTCAGAATCGAAACGTTTTTCCTTATGTGGAGCGCGTTCTGGAGCTTTGATTACACGTAACGAGAAATTCTTAAAAGCTGCGATGTTATATGCACAAGCGCGTTTAAGTCCTGTTGAAATTTCTCAATACATTGCAACTTTAGCCCACAGAAATGTTGGAACTTATTTCGAAGATTGTCGTACAGAATATTTAAAACGTCGCAATACATTAGTTGCAGGTTTACAGCAAATTCCGGGAGTGGTTTGCCCAAATCCAAAAGGGGCTTTCTATTGTATGATTCAATTACCAGTAGATAGCGCAGAGAAATTTGCAATTTGGTTATTAGAATCTTTTTCGTCAAACGGAGAAACAGTAATGTTGGCTCCAGGAGCAGGATTTTATTCAACTCCAAATTCAGGAATTCAAGAAGTTCGTTTGGCTTATGTTCTGAAAGAAGAAGATTTGGTTCGTTCTGTTGAAATCTTGAAAGAAGCTTTAGAACAATATCCAGGAACAATTAGATAATTTTAGAATGTTCAATAAGTTGAATTTATTTCAGCTTTTCATCATAATTATAAATAAAAATTGAAAATGGATATCATAGAAAATTATTCATTAAAATTATATAACACATTCGGAATAGAAGCGAAAGCAAAATATTTTGCTGATGTTGCGACTATTCAAGATTTGCGAAAAGTATTGGTTTTTCGTCGTCAAAAAGATTTACCAATTTTATTTATTGGTGGAGGAAGTAATATGCTTTTTGTAGACGATTTTCCAGGAATTGTGTTAAAATTAAATTTGAAAGGAATAGAAATTATCAATGAAGATGATGATTTTGTGTATGTAAAAGCGCAAGGAAGTGAGAATTGGCACAATTTTGTTGAATGGACGTTGCAAAATGATTTTGGAGGATTAGAAAATCTTTCGTTAATTCCTGGAAATGTAGGTACAGCGCCGATGCAAAATATTGGTGCGTATGGCGTTGAGGTCAAAGATTATATTGAAGAAGTTCAAACATTAGTTTTGGAAACGGGTGATGAGCGTACTTTTACAAATGAAGAATGTCATTTTGGTTACCGCGAATCTGTTTTCAAAAATGAATTGAGAGGACAATATGTTTTGGTAGCGGTTACATTTAAGTTGACGAAGAAAAATCATAAACTTCATGTGGAATATGGAGCAATAAAATATGAATTGGAAAAGGAGCAAATTTTTGATCCAACGATTCAAGAGATTAGTGCAGCTGTGATCAAAATTCGTCAAAGCAAATTACCAGATCCTTCACAGATTGGGAATTCAGGAAGTTTCTTTAAAAATCCTGTCATTTCGAATGAAGAATTTTCTGAAATAGAAAAACTTCATCCAGAAATTTCTCATTTCAAAACTGATTTAGGTGTAAAATTAGCTGCTGGTTGGTTAATAGAACACGCAGGTTGGAAAGGAAAACGTTTTGGAGATGCGGGAGTTCACGACAAACAAGCTTTGGTCTTGGTGAATTATGGAAATGCAACAGGACGCGAAATATATGATTTGTCTGAACGAATTATAGAAGATGTGAAAGCCAAATATGGCGTAACATTGGTTAGAGAAGTCAATATTATACAATAAATTAAATCCCGCTTTCAGCGGGATTTTTATTCTTCTTCTTTATTGATTTTTAATTTAGAAATTCCAATTATTAATATAATTCCGAATGCTATGTATAAAAGTTTTTCGAGAATATTTGTTACTATATTTAGTTCATAAATTGAAACACCAAGATATTCTTTTATAGATAATCTTATTATTGATAATAGTAATATAGAAATTGTTATGAAAATTAGATAATTACTAAAACTTATTTTTTTTCCGTGAGCAACAATAGAAATAATTAATAATAAAATATCGAATACGAAGTGAAGGACTAAAATTACTTTAGTATACAAAATTAAAAAATCCGGATCCATATATTTATTTATAATTTGTAATAATCTCCACAATTTTATCCAAACCATCGGTTAAAGCAGCAGGACCAGGTTGTAAAATCAATTCAGATTTTATTTCGTATAAATGATTTTGTTGAATAGCTTTTACGTTTTCGAAACCAATTCGTTGTTTTACTTTTTCGGGTTTGAACATTTTACCACACCACGAACCGATAATAATATCAGGATTTCGTTCAATCACTTGTTCATCCAACAAAATACGATCTTTAGCTAAAGCTTTATTTTTGAGTTCTGGAAAAGCTAATTTTCCACCAGCAATTTCTATCAAATCATTAACCCAAGCGCTTCCCGAAATAATTGGTTCGTCCCATTCTTCAAAAAATACTGTTGGGCGATAGGGAAGAAGAGTTGCTTGTTGTTTTACTTCTTCGAGTTTCTTTTCGTAAAATTCGACTAATTTTAATCCTTTATCTTGACAACCAATCAATGAAGTAAATTGCACAATCATATTTAAAATTTCATCAACTGTTCGGTGATTAAAAATAAAAACATTAATTCCTCTTCTAATTAATTCTGCTGCAATATCAGCTTGTAAATCAGAATATCCTACAACAAAATCTGGCTTCAAATTGATGATATCTTCAAATTTAGCATCTAAAAAAGTTGAAACTTTAGGTTTTTCTTTTCTTGCTTGTGGCGGACGATAGGTAAAACCACTAATTCCTACTAAACGATGTTGTTCGTTAATGTTATACATAATTTCAGTTCCTTCTTCGGTTAAGCAAACAATGCGTTGAGGATATCGATTTGATGACATTTTGGTTTGATGTTAAATTGATGTGAGGTATAAAAATAAGAAATTCATACCATTTTGTATGATATGAATTCCTTTTGAAAAAACTATGAGTAAAAATGTTAGTTAACTAAAACTCCAAATTCGGATCCAGCAGCGTAATCTTGTCCATTCTGAGAACTTAAAGCTGTGAAACGGATATATCTTCCGCGAATTGGTTTGTCGAACAAAATTGTTTGCAGTTTAGTGTTTTTCTCGAAAGAACCTTCTTTGATAGGGTTACTCCAATTTTTTCCGTCTAAACTAATCTGAATTCTATAATCTTTTATATTTCCATTAGCTCCATCTTGACGAGGTAAATATGTAAATCCTTTAATCATCTTGAATTCTCCTGCATCAAAATCAACCCAATGAGGATATTGCGCAACAGTGACAGAATACATCGTATGCCAAATAGAGCTTGGATTACGATCTACAAGATTTGCAGCATCTCCTTCTCCAGTTTCTTGACTTGAAGCAAAAACAACTTGTAACGGAATCGTTTCTATTTTAGTAAATTTTGAAGAAACTTTAATGTTCGGATTATTTTTATCCCAAGTAACAATTGTATTCGCATCTCTCAATTTGAAAGGTTCTGTATACTTCGTTTCTTTTCCATTCCCGATTTTGTAATACAAATCTGCATGTTGATTTTGGCTCAAAATTGTAACTTCCCCAATTTTGTTTCGTGTAATAAGAAGTGGAGAATCTCCTGCTCCTTTTACTTTTGCTTGCGTTGAATAATTATTGCTTTGAACAGGACGAATAATAAATCCAAAAGTTGTTGCGTTTGGTTTTACACGATCTTGTTCTAATGGTGGTCCTTGCCCACAACTATTTCCTCCAAGCCCTGTAACACCAGCATCTAAATGCATATACGTTCCATTACTTTTTGGTAATTGATAGAAATGAGGCGTTTGCGTTAATTCTAATTCGCTCCAAGGCAAAACAGAAGTTGACATCAAATCTTTGCTTACAAAAACAACCCCATTTCCAGAAGTATCAGTTAAAGAACTCCATCTAACTTCCTCATTATTACTCATACTTTGCGGATTTGGCCACGGTACAAACTGATCTTTCACTGTACTTTTATGAAATTCAATATTCTGAGCGGTTTTACGATCTGCATAATTATTAATCGGACCGCGTCCGTAATAGTTGTAATTGCTCAAATTTTCTGGTAATTTCAATTCATAACCTAAACGCGCTAAAGCAAGCGATTCGTCATTTGAAGTAATACTTGACGATAATTCGATTGAACCATCTGGATAAATCGTCCAAACTTGATTTGAAGTAAATTTGAAATCATTTTCCCCAAATACTTGGTCTTTGTGTTCTTCGATCTTATATGTTCCAGAAGTACCTCCTAAAAGTGATGCGCTATTTGGCGCTTGTGATTCTACAACATACGATAATACAATTGCGCCATCTTTTCTTGTGTAAGAAGTTGATGATAAAACTTTGTGTTTTAAATTATGTAAACCTTTTTGAAACCATTGCTGATACGCCCAGTTGTCATTATCCATTGGTGCACGATAAGCATCTAATTTTGGACCGTCACCATCTTTAATAATCGTTTGGTTATTATAATTTAAACTATAAATAGTTCCAGTTTGATTATCAAATTTTACAGCGAAACCATTTCCACTAATTGTTTTTAGTTTTTCTGAATCTGTTATGGTAATTTGATTTGTTTTTTGAACTTCTTGAATTGTCGGAATTTGTTCTGCAGCTTTCACAAAAATTTGTTCTTCCATTTGAACATAATCTTTCTTCGCCCACAATTGATCATGATTTTGCTTGAATTGAATTTTTACAAAATACTCTGATGTAGGTTTTAATTTTGATTGATTAATTGGTAAACGAACGATTTGTTTTTCGCGAGGACTAATGATTTTTTTAGGCTCAATAAAAGCTGTACTTCTTTCAATTTCGATTCCATCTTCGTATAAAGCCCATTCTGGCGTGTAATCTTCTAACGAAATGAAATAATTTTTATTAAAAATTTCGATTTCACCATTCAAGATATTTGCAGGTTTTACACCAACATTTTGATAGACTTTTTTAACTTCCCAGTAAGAAGGTTTTTCCTTTAAATCAGCGAAAACTAATCCATTGTTTACAAACGTTCCGTCATTTGGTTTATCCCCGAAATTACCTCCGTAAGCGAAGAATTTTTCGCCTGTCTTTTTATCATAATAATACATTGCTTGGTCAACCCAATCCCAAATAGCACCTCCCATAAAGAAGTTGGTAGATTCCATTGCTTCCCAATAATCTATCAGATTTCCAGCTGCATTTCCCATTCCATGCGCATATTCAGAAATATGGAAAGGATATTTTAACTTATAATTTCCTTGTACAGCACCACGAACCCAATTGATAGAAGGGTATTGATTAGATCCCATATCAACAATTGCATTATTTCGCTCGTATTGAACAGGACGAGAAGTATCAATTTTTTTGATTGCATTGTAGGCTTCAACAAAATTATTTCCAGGACCAGCCTCATTTCCTAAAGACCAAATAACGATAGAAGGATGATTGATTGTTGCATGAACCATCTCTACATTACGTGCCACGTGCGCATCTCTCCACTCTTTTGGATGAGAGATTGAAGCTTCACCGTAGTAATATTGGTGACTTTCTACATTGGCCTCGTCCTCTAAATAAATCCCATATTTGTCGCATAAATAATACCAATAAGGATCATCTGGATAATGTGAGTTACGAACATGGTTAATATTTGCACGTTTCATCAACTTAATTTCTTCTTCCATCTGTTGACGTGTCACAACTTTTCCTTTTTCAGGATTTGTTTCGTGGCGGTTAACACCTTTCAGTTTTACTGTTTTTCCATTTACATAGAAATAACGTCCAGCCAAACCAAACTCATCATCTTCAGCTTTTGTATCTTTAATTTCAACCTTTCTAAATCCTACATTCGTCGAAACTGTTTCGATTGTTTTGTTCTTTACATCTTTTAATTCTCCAACTAACGTATAACGATAAGGACGCTCTGCTGACCAAAGATTTGCATTCTTTAGTTTTAGTTTTAGTTTGTAAATAGATGAAGAATTAGGATTGATTGTAACTGCATCAGAATTGATAATATATTCAGTTGTTGCAATTTTTTCAGTTTCGTCGCTGTATAATTTATTTTGATAAAGTGTATAAGCAATTTTATAACCTTTTGCGACTTTATTTGATAAATTTCTAATATCAGCCGAAATATTTAGTTCATCATCTTTATAGTTATTCGTTACATCAGGAATTACAACCAAATCTCTAACTTGGATTTTCGGTTTTGATGTTAATGAAACTGTACGAAAAATTCCTGGCAATCTAAACATATCTTGTGCTTCTAAGAATGAAGCGTCAGAATTCCTATAGACTTCAACTGCTACAGAATTTTCACCTTTTTTATTTAGATAAGGTGTAATGTTAAATGAAGCTAAATTTCTAGAATTTTTAGAAAAACCAACATATTTTCCATTAATCCATAAGTAGAAAAATGAATCTACTCCATCAAAATTCATGTAAATATCACGTCCATCCCAATTTTTAGGAACATCGAATGTACGTTTATACGAACCAACTTCATTTCTATAAATATATGTTGTCCAATCTTTGTTAGGCTCTCTCATTACACCGCCTTTCCAATCATCAACTTTTACAGCATGCTGAAAAATAACTTTTTGATTGACATAAATTGGAACACCATATTTTAAATCTCCATTTTTCTGAATTCCAAAAATATTCCAACTCATCGGGACAGGAACATCAGCCCAAGAAGAGGTATCAAAATTGTTTTCGTAAAAATTTTTCGGTCTTTCGTTTGGGTTTTTTACCCAATTAAATTTCCAAGTACCATTCAAATTCATCCAATATGGACTATTTTCTGGTAAAAGTTTTACAGCTTGATTTTGATTCTCAAAAGAGAAAAAATAGCTTTTAGGTAATTCTTTGTTGAAGGATAAATTCATTGGCGATTCCCATTCGTTACCGTCTGGAGAATCTTTCGTTCCGTAATTGAAGCCCCCTAAATTATGAGTAAAAGGATTTTCAATTGGCGGATTTATTTGTGCAAAAGTTGTCTGAACAACAAGTGCAGAAACAATAACTTTACTGTATTTTGTTATAAGATTCATTTTTCAATAAGCATTTTTAATCACGTGTTAAACAAATATAGTCTAGATTATTAAATGATTATGCTTATTTGAAGAAGTAAAAATAAGGTGATAAAATTGTAAATAATTGTTTTTTAATCTTATGAATGATTAATGATTTTTTTTCTGAAATAAATAGAATTATAGAAAAATTTTAATTTGATTAAAAGAATTGTTTAAAAAGTATTATTGTAAAAAAAGACCACTTGCAAAAGTGGTCTTTAGATTAAGTTTTCAGCTTAAATTATATATTTTTTGAATTTGCACAGCTGTAATTAACTGGACCATCGTTTGGAATATCTTTTAAAATATCTAATAAATAATCCCAGAATTTTTGTACAGAAGCAATTTCTACTTTTTCGTCAGGAGAGTGAGCACCAGAGATGTTTGGACCAAAAGAAATCATATCCAAACCTGGATAATTTGTTCCAATAATTCCGCATTCTAAACCTGCGTGGCAAGCCACAACTTTTGGTTCTTCTCCAAATTTTGAAACATAAATTCCTTTCATCAATTCTAAAATTTCAGAATGAGTATTTGCTTTCCAACCTGGGTAAGAACCAGAGAATTTAACCTCAAAACCACCTAATTCGAAACCAGCTTTTAATGTTTGTGCTAATGCTTCTTTACCTGATTCTATAGAAGAACGCGTTAAACATAAAACACGAGCGTTTCCGTCAATAACTTCTACGCGAGCCACATTGTTAGATGTTTCTACTAAACCTTCAACATCTGGACTCATTCTGTAAACACCATTGAAAGCTGCCATAATTGTTTGAACAAAAACTTTAGAATCTTGTGCTGACATTGCATCAGTTGCATCAGTTGGTTCTAGTGTAATCACCATTTTAGGTTCTTTCGTTTCATATTCTTCAATAATTTCAGCGCGTAAAGTTTCGTAAGAAGCTTTGAAAGCGTCAACTTTATCTGTAGGAATCACAATTTTAGCCCAAGACTCGCGAGGAATAGCGTTACGTAAACTTCCACCTTCCATATGAGCGATTTGTAAACCAAATTCAGTTGCAGCATTTAATAAACGAGCAATTAATTTGTTCGAATTTCCTAAACCTTCGTGAATTTGCATTCCAGAGTGTCCACCGTTCAAACCTTTTAATGTTAAGGTAAAAGCAGTTCCGTTAGTAGCTTCTGTAGTGTAAGCTTTTGTCGCCGTTACATCAACACCACCAGCGCAACCAATGTCTAATTCATCATCTTCTTCGGTATCTAAGTTCAACAAGATTTTCCCAGATAAGAATCCAGCTTTCAAACCTAAAGCACCAGTCATTCCAGTTTCTTCGTCAATTGTAAAAAATGCTTCAATAGCTGGATGAGGAATATCTTTCGATTCTAAAATAGACATAATTGTCGCAACTCCAATTCCGTTATCTGCACCTAAAGTTGTTCCATTTGCTGTAACAAATTTATCATCTTCAATGTACATTTCAATTCCTTGTGTTTCAAAATCGAATGTTACATCGTTATTTTTTTGACAAACCATATCCAAGTGCGATTGCATGATCACTTTTTTACGGTCTTCCATTCCTGGATAAGCAGCTTTTTTGATTAAAACATTTCCTACTTCGTCCGTTTCGACAGGTAAACCTAAATCTTCACCAAATTTGATGATGAACTGACGTACTTTTTCTTCTTTCTTAGAAGGTCTTGGAACTGAATTCAATGCTGAGAAGTTTTTCCAGATTGCTTTTGGTTCCAAATTAAGAATATCGTTATTCATTGTTTGTTTTTTATTGTTCCTCAAAGTTACGGAATTGCGACAATATAGTTTTATTAAAGAAGTTTTAAATTTTTTTGATTCTCAACCAACCTTTTTATTTTTTTATGAATCATATTATTATAAATGAAAAAATAAAAACGTGATGTAATACGAAAAATACTATTTTTAAATAACACTAATGATTCATGAAGAAATTAACACTATTTACAATTTTGACTTTACTCAGTGCAGTATTGTTGAATGTTTTTGTTTTCAAGAAAACTTTCAATGATGACTCAGAGAAGATAATCGCTGAAACAAATCAATATAAACATCCAATAAATTCGATTGAAATGACTGAACAAAATAATCAGGATTTAGAATTTTTGAAAATGATGTTAAAAGATAATCGTATTGTTTTTTTGGGTGAAGGTATACATCAAGATGGACAAACTTTTAAAGCCAAATCACGCTTGATAAAGTATTTGCACGAAAATTTGGATTACAATGTTGTCTTGTACGAAGCTGGACAATATGATATGTGGATAACCAACCAAGAAATGGAAAAAGGAACTTTAGGTGTTGGAAAAGATTCGATTGCGGGACTTGGTATGTTTAATTTTTGGTGGGATAATAAAGAAACTCAACCTCTAAATAACTATTATTTACAAACTAAGAAAACAAATAATCCAATCACATTAGGTGGTTTTGATATGCAATATTCTGGTGATTTACTGACAGAAATTTTAAATAATGGGTATTTAAGACGTATAAAATTATTAAGAGAGTTTTTAGCTAATCAAAATATATCTTTATATGATTACCCTTTTTTAAATCAAAATATTGATAATCTTACAATTTTTAGATATAAAAAATTTACTGAAGCTACATATAAAAATATGAAATTACTCAACTCCTTAAAGAGTTACAATCGATTTCATTACGAATATCAAGGCTTCCAAAAACTGAAGAAACTAAAATCTATTCACGTTATCTGAAAGATATTAAAAACCATATTCAGAAAAATTTGATGTATAAATCTGGAACTAAGGAAAGTATGAATTTTAGAGATTCTTTGATGGTAGAGAATTTAATTTATCAATTGGATTCTCTTTATCCAAATCAGAAAGTAATTATTTGGTCGGCGAATGTACATGCTTACAAAAAATATTATCCGAATAATTTTAAACCATTGGGACAATATATCAAAGAAAAATACAAGAACCAATCGTATGCAATTGGTTTTACTTCGTATGGCGTTTATAATCCTCTGAAACAAATAATTAATACACCTAATAAATATGCGGTAGAGAATGCATTTCATCAACTTAATCAGCCTTATTTCTTTTTAGATTTTAGTCAAATTCCGAATCAATCTGCACTAAAATCTGAGTATTATTCAGTTATAGATCAAGGAATGAATGTAAAAGCAAAATGGAGTGACTTTGTAGATGGAATTTTTTACATCGATGTTAATCAAGAACCAACACCACTAAAAGAAGAGAAATAATGAAAAGTATAGAAATAAAAGATTTGAATTTTAGTTTCGGGTCAAAACAAATATTAAATCAAGTTAATCTTAATGTTCCGAAAGGAAGTATTTATGGCTATTTGGGGCGAAATGGAGCAGGAAAATCGACAACAATAAAATTGCTTTTAGGATTATTGAATTCGAATGAAGATACTATTTTCTTGAATGAGTTGAGTATCAAAAAACATCCTATTAAGATTCATGCTTTAACAGGTAATTTGATTGAAGCGCCTTGTTTTTACACAAAATTGACTGTTTATGAAAATTTAAAATACTTAGATGTAATTTATCAAAAAGGTGAGGAGCGAATTAGTGAAGTGTTAGATTTGGTTGGTTTGTTGTACGCGGAACATTATAAAACATCTGATTTATCGATGGGAATGAAACAACGTTTGGGAATTGCAATAGCGATTTTTCATGATCCAGAAATTTTGATTTTAGATGAACCTCTTAATGGATTGGATGCACAAGGAATTTATGAAATGCGCGAATTGTTTTTGAGGTTGAATGCATCAGGTAAAACGATTTTTTTGTCAAGTCATATTTTAAGTGAATTAGAACGAGTTGCTACGCATATTGGAATTATAGAAGGAGGAAAGATGATTTTTGAAGGCAAAAAAGAAGAATTACTTGGGAATGTTGTTCGTAAAGTTGCTATAAAAATAAATGATGCAGAGAAAGCAAAACAACTTTTTGAAAATGTAATAATTGAAGATAACGTCATGCATTTTGAAATTGAAAACGATGATGATTTTCATCAAAAAATACAACAATTAATTCAGCATAACATTAAAATTTATGATGTTCAGTCTGAAACAGCTAATCTTGAACAAATTTTTATTAACCTAATTCAACACTAAAATGACAAATACATTTTATAAAGCATTTGCTTCCGAACTATATAAATTATCAAAAAACAAAGAAATTTTTGGTGTATTATTTTTACCAACTTTAGTCGTTTTAGGTGTTTTTTTCTATTTAATTTATAAAGTACCAATGGAACCTATTGCTTTGAATCCGTGGTACGGTTTTTTAGGACGATATGTTTTTATGTTTTTCTATATGCTATTTCCAGTTTTAATTGCTGTGTTTGTGCATTCATGTTGCGATGTAGAATATAAGAACAACAATTATAAATTGTTATTTACACTGCCCATTTCACATGCTAAAATTTATTTAGCCAAAGCTTTATTTATTTTAATTATAGTCAGTTTTTCTGTTGTTGGGGCTTATGTGTTTTTTCTATTAAGTGGATATTTATTACAATTTATTTCACCAAATTATGGTTTTCAGAATTTTGATTTTAGAGAAATTGCTTTTTACACTTTTTTCAAATTATGGATTGGATGTTTAGCTGTATCTATGATACAATTTGCTTTGAGTTTATTCTTCAGAAGTTTTATTTATCCAGTAGGTTTTTCTCTATTTGTAACTGTTTTTTGTTCTGTGATTAGTAGTAAAAAGTTTGCAGATTTCATTCCTTATTCAAGTTCTCCAAAATCATTTGATAACTTAATGAATCAAATAGCATCTTTAGAAAGATTAGATTATATCAACCTTATATACAATATTTTCTTTTTAGGGTTGAGTTACTTTATCTTTATAAGAAAGAAAAATCTATAAAGCAAAAAATCCCTTGAATTCAAGGGATTTTTTAATGTATACTTTTTATATTTATCTTGTAGAAGGCATAGGAGATTCTTTGTCTACAACTGGTCTATTTTCGACGTTTGCTAAAATCCAAATTGTATTGAAAGCTAATTTTGTACGACGCGTCAATAAATCATATTCAATTTTGTCTGGTGTATCGCCTGGTTTGTGGTAATCATCGTGCACACCATTAAAGAAGAAAACAGACGGAATGTTATGTTTCGCAAAATTATAGTGGTCAGAACGGTAATAAAAACGATTTGGATCATCTGGCGTATTGTAACGCATATCTAAATTAATTCCTAATCCATCATTTGCTGCTAAAACAGCTTTGTGTAAATCAGAAGACAACATTTCAGAACCAATTACATAAACAAAGTCTCTTGTTTGTTCATTATGTTCGTAGTCTACTCGACCAATCATATCAATGTTAACATTTGCAACTGTGTTTGCAAGAGGAAAAATTGGATGTTCTGAATAATATTTAGAACCTAATAATCCTTTTTCTTCACCAGAAACATGTAGCAATAAAACCGAACGTTTTGGACGAATTCCTTTCTTCTCAGCTTCGCGGAAAATACGACCAATTTCCATTACAGCAACAGTTCCAGAACCATCATCATCAGCACCAGCATATAATTTTCCATCTTTTATTCCTTCGTGATCATAATGTGCCGAAATCACCACAATTTCTTCTGGTTTTTCTGATCCTTTGATGAATCCCATCACATTTCTCATTTGACCTTTTACTCGGTTAAAAGTTCCAGCAGGAATAATTTGGAAATAATTATTATTTGGTCCATTAATTCCTAATTCTTTGTAATAATTAGAGATATAGTTTCCCGCTTTTATTTCGCCTTCAGTTCCAGCATTTCTACCTTCCATATCAGGCGCAGCAATGATGTAAAGCTGTTTTTTTAATTCAGCTTCAGAAATTTTGTCTGTATATTTTACAAGACTCTTTTGATATTTCTCCTGAGAAATTGGTTTTGTAGAATCACAACTTACTAAAGTAGCAGTTAAAGCAATTGCAAATAAAAATTGTTTCATGTTAATTTTTTGAATTAAATTTAAAATTAATCTAACCAAGCAGAATAAAAAAGAAAATTTGAATAAAAAACCAATATTTATACGGATTCTATCCGAATTTGGGATTGTCTTTTTTATATTTGCCCGTTTTTAAATAAATTATGTCACAATTATTCAGAAAAAAATCTGTCGAATCCATTTTAGCAGAATCTGCAAAGAACACGACTACAATGAAAAGAACTTTAGGTGTTCGAGATTTAACAGGTTTTGGTATCGCCGCAATTGTTGGAGCTGGTATTTTTAGTACTATTGGTCGAGCAAGTTTTGAAGGTGGACCAGCAGTTATCTTCCTTTTTATTTTTACGGCAATTGCCTGTGGTTTTACAGCTTTTGCTTATGCAGAATTTGCTTCGTTAGTGCCTGTTTCGGGTAGTGCGTATACCTATAGCTATGTTGCATTTGGAGAATTATTTGCTTGGGTAATTGGTTGGGCATTGATTATGGAATATGCGATTGGGAATATTGTGCTCGCGATTTCGTGGAGTGATTATTTTACCACCTTGCTCTCCGGAATGGGATTACATCTGCCAGAATGGATGACAATGGATTATTTTACGGCGAGAGAAGGTTTTGAATTTGTTTCGAATGAGTTAGCGAAAGGTAAAACATTAGAAGGAATTGCGAATTCGCCTTATGCGCAAGAGATTCCAAAATATTTAGCCTTTAAAGATGCTCCATATTTAGGATTTAATTTAGTGGTGGATATTCCTGCATTAATCATTACTTTTTTGATTACAGCTTTGGTTTATCGTGGAATTAATGAATCGAGAAAAGCAAGTAATGCAATGGTTGTGTTAAAATTAGCTGTGGTACTTTTGGTAATTGTGGTTGGTGCTTTTTATGTGAATCCAGATAATTGGAATCCTTTTGCACCGAATGGAGTAGGAGGTGTTTTGGCTGGAGTTTCGTCTGTTTTTTACGCTTATATTGGGTTTGATGCGATTAGCACAACTGCGGAAGAATGTAAAGATCCGAAGCGAGATTTGCCTCGTGGAATTTTTGCGTCTATCATTATTTGTACTGTTTTATATGTGCTGATTGCTTTAGTAATTACGGGAATGGTTCATTATTCTGAATTGAATGTTGGAGATCCTTTGGCGTATGTTTTTGATAAAATTCAAGATTTAAAGTGGTTGGCAGGAATTATTGCTTTTTCGGCTGTAGTAGCGATGGCGAGTGTATTTATTGTTTTTCAAATTGGGCAACCTCGTATTTGGATGACAATGTCTCGTGATGGTTTATTACCAAAGAAATTTTCTACTATTCACCCGAAATTTAAAACACCTTCTTTTGCAACTATTTTTACTGGATTTGTAGTTGGAGTTCCTATTTTATTTACAGATTTGGAATTGGTTGTTGATGCTTGTTCTATTGGAACTTTGTTTGCTTTTGTGTTAGTTTGTGCTGCTGTACTTCGTATGGATGCCGATCCAAATGCGAAAAGAGGAAATTTTAAAACGCCTTTTATCAATGCAAAATACATTATGCCAATTGTAACTGCCGTGATTGTATTTTTATGCGCAACAACATTTAAAGATGATTCGATTGATTTCTTTACGAATAAACCGCAACCTATGCCAATTGAACATTTTGTAAATTCGTTATCGCCAAAAGAATTAAAAGATTCTTATGCAACAATTAATGAATTAACAGGATCTGAAATTGAATTTTTGGATGATTATTTGGCACAATTATCTCCAGAACAATATAAATCTACTTTGAGCAAATTACCAGTTTACGAAGATAAGAAGATGGAAAAAGGATGGGATGTTTTCAAACACAAAATTCCAATGATTCTATTCTTAATGATTTATGTTTTTATGGTAGTTAGAACATTTTTCAAAAGAACTTCTATTATTCCGTTAGCTGGTATGTTGTGTTGTTTTTATATGATGGCGCAATTAGGATTGAAAAACTGGATGATTTTCTTGATTTGGATTGCAATTGGTTTAACAATTTATTTCACTTACGGTTATAAACATAGTAAGTTGAGAAATGTTTAAACTTACAATAAACAATAAAAGATCCGATTATAATCATTTATAACCGGATCTTTTTGTTTCTATCAGTTATATTTGCAGAAATTTAACCCTATGAAAAAAATTCTATTGAGCCTGTTTATTTTAGGTTCTTTTTATGTTTCTGCGCAAGATATTGATATAAAAAAAGGAAAAGTTCTATTTGATAAAAAAGAAGTTGCATTAGTTGAAGGAAAAAAACGTGTTTATACGTTGTCAGATATACAAAATAAACCAATTTTATCTATTGAATATAAAGCTGAACCATATCCATATGGTGGTAATAAAATTTGGTTTAGATTGATTGATTTAACATCAAATCAGTCTAATGATTTTGAAACAGATATGAAAGGTTTCTCTTTATTTAATTTAGAAAAAGATATTGTGAAAACCTTTTCAAATGGACAATATAAGATTATTACTTCAAATGGAATAGATCAATCTATTGTACAACAAATTTTGCAACTTGATAAAAGAGATATACAAGAGGAATATAATAATGAAATTTTAGATTATAATAAATTATTAGATGAATTAACAGAATTAGTGAAATCTAATGGGATTTATTTTGACAATAAAGGAATTATATATCAAAATAACATTAAAATTGGACAAATATTGTATTCTCCTTCTGGATTTTCTGTAGATAATTATACTTTAGTTGAAAATAATAATTATAAAGTAGGTGAATTTGGAGGAAATTCTTTAGAAATTAGTGACTTAAATAAAGTTTATTCATTAAAATTAAAAGAATTAGAAAACCCATTAAAAGATAAAAGTTCAAGAGATATAAAGAATAATAAATTTTTTACCCAAATTGTAGGATTTGCTTTAAAAAATGGTTTTGCTTTAAATACTCAACTTCAAATAAAAAATTCAACAGAGGAAAGGGTTGATTATCAGAATAAAATTGCAGAAGCTAAAGCAAATTCTTCCAATTTATATGATGTCCCAGGTTTTCTTATTGACGAAAAAGGAAATAAGGTTGCTGGTAAACTTTCGATTAATTTTGAAAATGCAACAAGTAAAGTTGAAAAAAGCAATATAGAATCTTTACCTGAAAATTACGGTAAATCAGTTTATGTAAAAGCTGTAAATGAGAAAGGGAAAGAAAAATCTACACGATATAAATCAAACACAGGAGCAAAATTCTGTACAGATTCAGGAGATTGTTATATAGGTTTGAAAACGATTGGTAATGTTTTTAATTCAATTGGAAATGTAATGAGTTTAAGCACTGATTTTTCATATTTCTATAAAATTTTAAATGAAGATAACGGATTTCTTATTTTAGAAGAACCGTCTAATAATAAACTTTATATAAAAATACCTAATCAAGAAAAAGCGCTTTATTTAGGAAATAATAATGATGATAAATTGGAAAAAAATTTCAACGAATACATAAAATGTAGTTTAAATGTGACGGATTTTGACTTAAAATCTGTAGATGGAATCAAAACCTTTTTTGAAAAATATAAAACGACTTGTAAATAGTATGAAAAGCGATTCAATTTTGAATCGCTTTTTTTATTAAATTTATTTTCTCAAATAAGTTAGATAACTTCTTTATTTCGACGCAAAACTTTACCTTTGTCCTATAAATTTGACGACAAATGTTTAGAACTCATACTTGTGGTGAATTAACACAAGCCAACATTAATGAAAAAGTCACGTTAAGCGGTTGGGTATCAACGTTACGTGACAAAGGTTTTATGATGTGGATCGATTTACGTGATCGCTATGGAATCACACAAATCATCTTAGATGAAGAACGTTCTTCGAAAGAATTATTTGAAACTGCTCGTCATTTAGGACGCGAGTTCGTAATTCAAGTTACAGGAACTGTAATCGAAAGAGCTTCAAAAAATCCAAACATTCCAACAGGGGATATTGAAATCTTAGCAGAAAACATTACAATTTTGAATGAATCTGCATTGCCTCCATTTACAATCGAAGATAATACAGATGGTGGAGAAGATATCCGTATGAAATATCGTTATTTAGATATTCGTCGTAATCCAGTAAAAGAAAAATTAATCTTCCGTTCTAAAGTTGCGCAGGAAGTTCGTAAATATTTAGATGCACAAGAATTTGTAGAGGTTGAAACTCCAGTTTTAATTAAATCTACGCCAGAAGGTGCGCGTGATTTCGTGGTTCCATCTCGTATGAATCCAGGTGAATTTTATGCGTTACCACAATCGCCACAAACATTCAAACAATTATTAATGGTAGGAGGTTTAGACCGCTATTTCCAAATTGTAAAATGTTTCCGTGACGAAGATTTACGTGCAGACCGTCAACCAGAGTTTACACAAATTGACTGTGAAATGTCGTTTGTTGAACAAGAAGATATCATGAATGTTTTCGAAGGTTTAGCAAAACATTTATTACATACTTTCAAAGGATTAGAATTTGAACAATTCCCACGTATGACATTTGCAGAAGCAATGCGTCGTTATGGAAATGATAAACCAGATATTCGTTTTGGAATGGAATTCGGTGAAATCACAGACTTAGCTAAAGGAAAAGATTTCAAAATCTTTGATGAACAAGAATTAATTGTTGGTATTGCTGCGGAAGGTTGTAATGCTTACACACGTAAAGATATTGATAAATTAATCGAATGGGTTCAACGTCCACAAATTGGGGCAACTGGTCTTGTTTGGGCGCGTTATAATGAAGATGGAACATTTAAATCTTCTGTAGATAAATTTTATTCGCAAGAAGATTTAGCAGCTTGGGCAGAGCGTATGAACGCAAAACCAGGAGATTTAATGTTGGTGATGTCTGGTAATACAAACAAAGTTCGTGCGCAATTATCGGCTTTACGTATGGAAATCGCAGAGCGTTTAGGATTACGTAATCCAGAAGTTTTTGCTCCATTATGGGTTGTAGATTTTCCTTTATTAGAATGGGACGAAGAATCTGAAAGATATCACGCGATGCACCATCCATTTACTTCTCCAAAACCAGAGGATATGGAATTAATTGCGACTAATCCAGGTGAAGTTCGTGCAAATGCATATGATTTAGTTTTAAATGGGAATGAAATCGGTGGAGGTTCTATTCGTATTTTCGATAAAGAAGTTCAAGCAAGAATGTTCGAATTATTAGGATTTACGCCAGATCAAGCAGAAGCGCAATTTGGTTTCTTAATGAACGCTTTCAAATATGGTGCGCCACCTCATGGAGGTTTAGCATTCGGTTTTGATCGTTTTGTATCGATTTTAGATGGTTCAGAAACAATTCGTGATTACATCGCATTCCCTAAAAATAATTCGGGTCGCGATGTCATGATTGATGCACCTTCTCCAATTGATCAAACACAAATGGATGAACTGAATATTGCGTCAACATTTGTTGCAAAATAAAAAGAAAAATTTTCTATAAATATTAAAGACTACTTATTTAAGTAGTCTTTTTTTATTGATTAATTTTAAATTACATGACAATTTTTAAATGTAGAAGCAAAACCTTTGCTGTATCTTTGCAATTGTAAATAGAGAATAAATTGGAATTAAAAGAGCATTTAAGGCGTAATATCAAATTAGCATTTCCTGTAATGATTACTCAAATGGGGCAAATTTCTGTCAACATTATTGATAACATTATGGTTGGTGGTTTAGGTGGAAAATATGATAATATAGAAGATGAGGTTTTGGGGAAAACAGCTTTAGCAGCAGCTTCTTTAGGAAATTCATTATTTTTTGCGGTTTTAGTATTTGCTTTCGGATTTAGTTTTGCGTTGTCACCATTGATTGCGGCAGAAGATTCGAAAGGCGATAAAAAAATGGCTGCAAATTATTTTTCGCATAGTTTGGTCTTGAATATTACTCTATCAATCGGTTTATTCTTATTGATTACATTTCTGAAACCGCTAATGTTCTACATGGGACAACCCGCTGATGTAGTGGAAAAATGTATTCCATATCTAACGATTATGACATTTTCGATGATTCCATTGATGATTTTCCAAACTTTTCGTCAATTATCGGAAGGTTTATCATTAACGATTCCTGTTACAATTGCAACTGTTTTGAGTAACGTGATTAATATTACGTTAAACTATGGTTGGATTTACGGGAATTGGGGATTCCCACGTTTAGAAGTCGCTGGTGCAGCCTGGGGAACATTCGTTGCGCGTTTGGTGATGATGATTTTCTTAATTATTGTATTGTTTAATTTTAAGAAAACGAAATCAGTTTTGCAAGAAGTTCAATTTAAGGCAAGTAATTTTCAGAAAACTATTTTCAGAAAAATTGCTGGAATTGGAATTCCAACCGCCTTAACTTCTTTCTTTGAAATGAGTGCGTTCTCTCTGGCAGCCTTTGTTTGCGGTTATACATTTACAAACTCTATTGCAGATCAAGAATTAGCAAAAGTAAATTTAGCAGCTCATCAAATTGCGATAAATTTAGCTTCCACAACTTTTATGATGTGTACAGGAATTGGGGTTGCAGCAACGGTTCGTATTGGAAATCAATTAGGTTTAAAAGATTATAAAACCTTAAGAGAGGCAGGTTGGTCTTGTATTTTAATGGTTTTATCATTTATGATTTTGTGTGGAATTTTGTTTATTATTTTCCGTTATCAGTTACCAACAATTTATTTAGACAATCCAGATGTTATCAATTTAGCTGCATCCTTATTAATCATTGCTTCGCTTTTCCAAATGTCAGATGGCGTACAATTGGTATTACTAGGTGCTTTGAGAGGAATGACTGATGTTAAAATCCCTTCTATTCTAACGTTTATTTCATATTGGTTAATCGCAATTCCGATTGGTGTAGTCTTAGCTATTGTATTTGAAATGCGAGCATTTGGGATGTGGATTGGTTTAGGAACTGGATTAACAGCTTCGGCAGTGTTTTTGATGATTCGTTACAATCGTCAAACGAAGAAAATGATTAGGGAAAATCCTAATGCAGAAATAATTTTAGAAGATAAATTAAAAAACATATAAAATGGAATTACCAAAATTTTTATTGGCTGATAACTCTACAATGCCAGACAAAATCTTTATTTTACATACAGATTATCCTCGATTTTTATTAGATGTAGAAACTGACGATATTGAATGGTTTGAAGATATTTCTGAAGAAGAAGATAACGAAGAATTTAATACTGAAATTGCTAATTTAATTGAAGACGCTTTAGATTTTTATGATCAAGAAATGTCTTTGTTAGATGATGAAGAATAAGTCTTAAATAAATAAAATTTCTGTGTTTTTATTGGTGTAAGATTTACACTAAAATAATTTTATATGCTTGCATTATAATTTTTTTATTAGTATTTTGCAACTAAGAAAATTATTCAAAACCATGGAAATAAAAAGATTATTTGATTTTCCGCAAAATCAATTAGAAAATAATCCTCGAGAAGATGCATTGGTGTCTAAAGTGAACGGAACTTGGGTGAAAACATCTACGCAAGAATACGTTGGCAAAGCAAATGCATTTAGTCGAGGATTATTACAATTAGGAATCAAGCCACAAGATAAAATTGCAATAGTCACTTCAACTAATCGTACCGAATGGAACATCTGTGATATCGGTATTCAGCAAGTTGGCGCGATTTCCGTTCCATTATATCCAACACTTTCGGAAGATGATTTTGATTATATCTTAAATAATGCTGAATGTAAATTTATCATTGTTTCTGATAAAGGTTTATACGATACGGTTGCGGCTGTAAAAGATAAAGTGTCAACATTGGTTGGGATTTATAGTTTTGATGAAATTGCTGGAGTTCCTAATTATAAAGAAATTTTAGATTTGGGTGAAGATAATTCAACACAACATGAAGTAGATAGTATCAAAGAGATGATAAAACCTTCTGATATGGCAACTTTGATTTATACTTCTGGAACAACAGGTCGTCCGAAAGGTGTTGTATTAACGCACGAAAATATCGTTTCTGATGTTTTAATGTCTGTTGATCGTATTCCAGATTTTCCAAATCATGCGATTGCGTTAAGTTTTCTTCCGATTAATCATGTTTTCGAACGTATGTTGATTTATTTGTATCAACATTTGAGTATTGGAATTTGGTATGCAGAAAGCATCGATAAATTAGGAGATAATATGAAAGAGGTCAAACCACATGTAATGACGGTTGTGCCTCGATTAGTTGAAAAGGTTTACGATAAAATTTACAATACAGGTGCTTCTGCAGGAGGTCTTAAAACGAAAATTTTTATGTGGGCTTTAAGCCTTGTTGAAGATTACGATCCTTATAATCCAAAAGGTGGATTATTTGGGTTGAAACATTCTATCGCGAAAAGTTTGGTTTTCAGTAAATGGAAAGAAGGAGTTGGAGGAAATTTAGTATGTATGGTGTCGGGATCTGCACCTTTAGCAGCACGTTTGAATCATATTTTCTGGGGTGCTGGAATTCCAATTTTAGAAGGTTATGGTTTGACAGAAACTTCTCCTGTAATTTCGGTGAATTGTATGAAGAAAGATGGTTTCGGAATCGGAACTGTTGGTGCTCCATTAAAAGGAATCGAGGTTAAAATTGCAGAAGATGGAGAGATTTTAGTCAAAGGTCCTAACGTTACACAAGGTTATTATAAAGATCCTAAAAAAACTGCTGAAGCATTCACACCAGATGGTTATTTCAAAACGGGTGATATTGGAGTTCTTGAAAGAGGTTTACTTAAAATTACTGATCGTAAAAAAGAGATGTTCAAAACTTCTGGAGGAAAATATATTGCACCTCAAATTATTGAAAATAAGTTTAAACAATCTCGTTTTATCGAGCAAGTAATGGTTGTTGGAGAAGGAGAGAAGATGCCTTGTGCGATTATTCAACCTAATTTTCAAGTGTTGAAAGATTATTTACGTATCAAAGGAATTGCTGAACCTGCAACGAAGGCAGATTTAATTAAAGAGCCTGCAATTTTAGATATTATAGGTCGTGAAATTGAAAAAATGAATAAAGGTTTAGGACATTGGGAACAAATCAAAAAGTTTGAATTAACTCCTGATGAATGGACAATTGATGATGGATTATTAACGCCAACATTAAAATTGAAACGTAAAAATGTCTTGGCTAAATATCAAGATTTATACAATAAATTATACGATAAGAAATAATAAAAAATCCCTTCAAAAATTTTTGAAGGGATTTTTTTAATTTTATAATAATTAAGTTTTAATCTCGTCGTCCGCCCATTGCCATCATTACAAAATAAAGTAATTGCGCTAATGAACCAATCGCCGCTACTACATAAGTTCTTGCAGCCCATTTTAATGAATCTTTTGCGCCTTCATATTCGTTTGGCATTACCATATTGTTTCCTTTTAACCAAGCTAACGCACGGTTGGAAGCGTCGTATTCTACAGGTAAAGTAACAAATGCGAAAACTGTTGTTACCGCAAATAGGAAAATACCAATCCACAATAAAGTTGCATTTTTAGATGAAGCCATCACGATTAATCCTAACATCAAAATCCATTGATTTAAGCGAGATGCAACGTTTACCATTGGAACCATTTTCGAGCGTAAATGCAACATATTATAACCAACCGCATGTTGTACTGCGTGACCACACTCGTGCGCTGCAACTGCTGCTGCCGCTGCATTTCGTTCGTGGTAAACAACTTCCGATAAGTTTACCGTTTTATCAGCAGGATTGTAATGGTCCGTCAATTGTCCAGGAGTAGAGATAACACGAACATCGCGAATATTATTATCAGAAAGCATTTTTTCTGCAATCTCTTTTCCTGACATTCCGTTTGCTAAATGTACCTTCGAATAATACTTAAATTTACTTTGCAGTCGGTTACTAACAAACCAACTAATCAGCATAAATAACCCAATAATAATGTAATAACCTGTCATCTATTTTCTATTTTATTTTTTAATCAATTTTAATATTTATTCAAAATTCAAAAAGTATTCCAATAAGTGAATAGAGACAAAAATAGCAGAAAAGTTAGTTTTTTTGGCAGAGTTCTGTATTAAATCATATAAAAATGAACAAAAACTGACATTTTGCTCAAAAATTTTTGAATTGAAATTACAAAACTCATTACCTTTGTAAGCTATGAGTATTCGCATAATAGAAGTACAATCAAAACACGATTTGGAAGCATTTATTAAGTTTCCGATGAATTTGTATAAGGATAATCAATATTACGTTCCACCCTTTATTAATGAGGAGAAGGAAACATTAGATGTTTCTAAAAATCCCGTTTTTAAAGATGCTGAAGCGCGTTATTTTCTTGCTGAAAAAGAAGGTAAGATTGTGGGACGTGTTGCGGCAATTATCAATTGGCAAGAAGTCAATAATCAACAAAAACGTAAAATGCGTTTCGGCTGGTTTGATATGATTGATGATATCGAAGTCACGAAAGTACTTTTGGCAAAAGTCACGGAAATAGGTAAAGAAAATCAATTAGAATATATAGAGGGACCAGTTGGTTTTTCGAATTTGGAAAAGGCAGGTTTGCTAACTTTCGGATATGATAAATTGGCTACAATGGTTGGTTTATATAATTTTCCGTACTATGCGCAACACTTAGAATCATTAGGTTTTGAAACGGCTAATGAGTGGGTGGAATATGAATTGGCTGCACCAACAGAATTGCCAGAAAAGGTTATCAAATTTAATAAAATTATTCGAGAACGTTACAAATTACGAGAATTGAAGTTTACAAAAACTTCTGAAATTATTCCGTATGTCGACGAAATGTTCGATTTGTTAGATAAAACTTACAGCGAATTGGATACTTATGTGCCAATTGCGGATTACCAAATAGAATATTACAAAAAGAAATATATTCCGTTTATCAATCCAGATTTTGTGAACTGTATTGTTGATGAAGACGGAAAAATGGTTTCGTTTGCAATTACGATGCCTTCTTACTCGAAAGCGATGCAAAAAGCGAAAGGTAAAATTTTTCCTTTTGGTTGGTGGCATTTAATGAAAGCAAGTAAAAATAATGATTCTGCTCAATTTTATTTGATTGGAATTGATCCGAAATTTCAAGGAAAGGGAGTTACAGCATTGATTTTTAATGCAATGTTTGATACGTTTAGAAACAACGGGATCAAATTTTTGGAAACAAACCCTGAATTAGCGGACAACGAAAGTATTCAAGTTTTATGGAAAGCATATAATCCTGTAAATCACAAACGTCGCAAAACTTTCAAGAAATCAATTTAATATAAATAATAATGTTGTATATTTTGGATTAAAATTCGTCAATTCGAGTGATTTTTAGAAAGATTATTTTTAAAAATTGTATCGAGAATTAAGATATATTTTATCTTCAAAAACCTTATTCTCGATACAAAATTCTAAACGAATTTCACTCGAATTGATGGTTTTATTTATTTTGATAATCAAAATTTATAACATAGAAATTATAAATGTATAACATAATAAATATGTTTGATATTCATCAATTAGAGAAAGAATATTCAACTTTCAGACAAGAAGGTTTTGATTCGAAATGGTTAAATTTTGAAGCTTTAAATCACTATTTTTCATTAAAATCAAGTCAAAAAGAGCAAATTGGAACATCTTTTTTAGGAAATGAGATTTATAAATTAAGTTTCGGGAATGGAGAAAAACGTTTATTGATTTGGTCTCAAATGCACGGAAACGAATCTTCTGGAACGCGTGCAATGTTTGATGTGATTAATTTTTTTGAACAAAAATCTGAATTAGCTCAAACCATTTTATCTCAATTGACAATTGATTTTATTCCGATGTTAAATCCTGATGGTGCAAATGTCAATACACGTAGAAATGCGGTTGGAATTGATATTAATCGTGACTTTTTAGCAAAAGAATCAACAGAAATTCATGTTTTGTTGAATCAAGTGGAGAAAGGAAATTATCAAACGTTATTCAATTTGCATGATCAGCGTACGATTTTCAATGTTGGACAAACAGCAAAACCTGCAACGCTTTCTTTTTTGGCGCCTTCTTACAATGTTGAAGAAGATGTAAACGAAGTTCGCGAAAAAACGATGGGAATTATTCAGGCAATGAATATTGAATTGCAAAAAGTAATTCCTGGTCATGTAGGTCGTTATACATCAGAGTTCTATCCGATGTCTACTGGGGATAATTTTACAAAAATGGATTATCCGTGCGTATTATTTGAAGCGGGACATTTTCCGAATGATTATCAACGTAATACAACAAGAAAATACAATGCATTGGCTATTTTAGCAGGATTGAATGCTTTAGCTACGCAAGATAACTTTCCGTTTGATGAATATTTAGCGATTCCTCAAAATGGACAAAAATATTTGGATGTTGTGATTCATAATGTTCAAATTCTGAATGGTGAAAAATCTTCTGTTGTTGATTTGGGAATTTATTTTGAAGATGAATACAACGAAGAAAATAATTCGGTAGAGCAAATCGCAAAAATTATTGAAATTGGTGATTTGCGAAAATTTATTGGTCATCTCGAAATTGATGCTGAAAAACAAGTTTATAAAGGAGCATCCAAAAATTATCCTTTATTGAATCAATTGGCGACTTTCGAAATTGGCTCAATTAAAGTTGAAAATGGGCAAATCATTTCATAATTATTTATACATTTAACCTATAAACTAAAAATACAATGAAAAAAATATTAGCAATTGCACTTGTTGCAATGTTGGGATTTTCTACGCAATCGTTTGCTCAAAATAAAGTGTTGAATCGTACGATTACAGCTGAAAATGGGAAGAAAATGTTGACGGGAGAATTCAATAGAAAAGCTTTGGAAGAAGAAGATTTTAAAGAATGGTATCACCACGAATATGACACTTACGAAGTTGAGAAAAGTAAATTGAAAGGTTTAAAAGATTTACGTAACTACCGTTTGGAAGTTTTTGTAGGAACTTGGTGTCCAGATTCTCGTCGTGAATTACCACGTTTGTACAAAATTTTAGATGATATTAAATTTCCTCAAAATCGTTTGAAAGTGATTGGTGTAAATCGTCAAAAGAAAAGTTTCAACGGAGAAGAAATCAATAAAAATGTGACTCACGTTCCGACAATTATCGTATATAATAATAAAAAAGAAGAAGTTGGTAGAATTGTAGAATCTCCAGTTTCGGGCTATCTAGAAGAAGATTTGGCACAGATTGTGAATGGTACGCCATTGACTCCAAATTATGCAAATGAATAATTTAAAGAAAATAATTCTTGTTGTTGTAGCCTTTATTTTTGGTGTGATGATAACGTATTTCATCATGGATAAATTCAAATCTGAAAGCTATACCGAACAATCTCATGTGATTGCGTATCAAATCGAACGAATGAATAAAATGATTGTTGCAGAACAAACCTATTCAGATTTATACAATCACACGTCAAAAAAATCGTTGCCAGGTTTAACTGATATTTTTTCTGCGGATAAAAAGGTGACACTTTTGGTGAAAGCCAAAGCACAAGCAACGTATGATTTAAAAAAAATGGATATTGAATTGGATTCGGTGAATAAAAAAATCATCATCAAATCTATTCCTCCAGTTGAAATCCAAGTATATCCAGATGTTAGTTTTTATGACATGGATCAAAGTGTTTTCAATAAATTTAGTAAAGATGATTTGAACGGAATTAAAAAACGTGCCGTGGAGCATGTGGAAAAAACTGTGGATCAAACCAAACTAAAACAAGAAGCACATCAACAATTAATTCAAAATCTTGGCGATTTGTATTTCCTTGCAAAAACCTATGGTTGGAAGATAGAAGATAAAACGAGTTATGCCAACGAATTGAATAAATTATACGATTAATAAATAATTAAAAACCTGTTCCGATAGAATAGGTTTTTTTTCGCTGAATAAAGAAATGAAGTGTTTCTTTCTTTAGAATTAAAATTGAAAATAGTATTTTCGCTTAATATTAAAAATAAAAATGAATTGGCGTAGATTTTTACTTCCATTTTCTGGTTTATATTGGATAGGAACTTCGGTTCGAAATCTGTTTTACAATATAGGAATGATGCGTTCCTCATCATTCAATATTCCAATTATTAATGTTGGAAACCTTTCTGTTGGCGGAACGGGAAAGTCACCTCATATCATGTATTTAATTGATTTGTTGAAAGACGAAAAATTAATTGCAACATTGAGTAGAGGATATGGACGAAAAACAAAGGGTTTTTTGATTGCAAATTATTCTTCAAAAGTGTATGATATAGGAGACGAACCAATGCAGTTTTTTCAACGTTTCAAGAATAGAATATTGATTGCTGTTTGCGAAGACAGAGCTTTTGGTGCACAAAAATTAATTGACCATTATAATGCAGAAGCAATTTTGTTGGATGATGCATATCAACATCGAGGAATAAAAGCTGGTTTCAATATTTTGTTGACCGATTACAATAATCCATATTACAAAGATTTTTTATTGCCAGCAGGTGATTTGAGAGAGAGTAGAAGTGGAGTTCGTCGTGCAGATATTATTATTGTAACGAAATGTCCAGACAGAATTTCGGAAGAAAAACACAAAGAAATTTCGAAAAAGATTAACTTAAAATCTCATCAGCAATTATTTTTTTCGAAAATTGTTTATGATAACAAATTGATTGGGAAATTGGATAATGTTGAGAAATCGACTTGGAAAAATCTGAATGTTATTTTAGTTACAGGAATTGCTAAAACAGATGGTTTGGTAAAATTTGCGGAAGAAAACTTTGCAAATGTCTTGCATTTAGAATATCCAGATCATCATAATTTTAGTCAATCAGAAATTGAGTATATTTACAAACGATACGAAGATACGGAAGGTAGAAAGCGTTTTGATAAAATTATCATGACAACAGAGAAAGATTATATGCGTTTGATGGAAGAATCCATGATAAAGGACGATTTATACTACATTCCGATTAGTATCGATATTAACGATAAAGAAAAATTTAATCAAACTATTTTAGAGTATGTTGGACAGAATTAATGAGGCTGTAAAGTACATCAATAATTTATTGCCAGATCAACCAGAATTTGTAATTGTGTTAGGGTCTGGATTAGGAAAATTAGAAGATGAAGTAGAAAATAAAGTTGTTATTAGCTACAAAGATATACCAAACTTTCCTCAAGTAACAGTAGAAGGGCACAAAGGTCATTTAGTATACGGAACTATTTTAGGTAAAAAAGTTTTGATGATGGCTGGTCGTTTCCATTATTATGAAGGATATTCGATGGAAGAAGTAACGTTCCCAATGCGTGTATTTAACGGATTAGGAATTAAGAAAGTTGTTTTATCGAATGCTTCTGGAGGTGTTAATCCAAATTTCCAAGTTGGAGATATTTTATTGGTAAAAGATCATATTAATATGATGCCAGAACATCCTTTACGCGGAAAAAATATTGACGAATTAGGACCTCGTTTTGTGGATATGTCTAAAGCATATGACAGAGAAATGTTGAATGAAGCTGCAGAATTTGCAAAAGCAAATGATATCCTGGTTCATCAAGGAGTTTATGTAGGATTACAAGGACCAACTTTCGAAACGCCATCTGAATACGGATTGGTTCGTTTTATTGGAGGAGATTGTGTTGGTATGAGTACAGTTCCTGAAGTTATTGTTGCTCGTCACATGGATATGCGCGTTTTTTGTTTATCTATTATTACAGATTTAGGTGGACCAGAAATTTCATTCGATGTTTCGCACGAAGATGTATTAAATGCAGCGAATACAGCAATGCCAAATGTAATTCGCGTGGTAAAAAGCGTAATCGAGAATTGTTAATTTTTGATATTACTTAGATAAATTAATAAGCCAACTGAAAAGTTGGTTTTTTTTTTATTTTAAAGTATTTATAAAAGCTACTATTTATTGAAAATCAAAATTTTATAAATATTGTTGAAAAAGAGTAGTAATTATTTTGTAACGGTTCTTATTGCTTAGTATTTCAATCTATTTCCGATAACTCTGTAATCTTCCCTAAAAAACGGAACGTTTAAAAATATAGTTTATTAACTTAGGGATAATTATGAAACAAAGCAATTT
>NZ_JACAGG010000012.1:0-76349 GCF_030324375.1 Empedobacter sp. R132-2 | reverse complement strand
ATTTTGTCCAACTATAGCTTGTATCCTACTAAAGTGGGTGGATATTTTATGCCCTAAATTTATTTAGGACGCTATTGATTCATTATCTGTAAAATTTCCAGACAATGCTGTTTTCATTAAATCTTTGGAAGGTCTTAACAATTCAAATCCGCTATCTTCATCAGGAAGTCCCTTCACAACACGTGTAATCATTCCTCCTGCATTTAAATTCCATCCCATTCCTACCAATCCTGCAATATCATTAACTTTTACACCATCTGTATAATAAGTTAAATTTAAATTTAGATTAATATCTCCATTTTTTAATGAATAAATTGGAATCTGATGACTAAAACCACCTTTATTTCCACTTATATCTAAATTTCCATTTTTTGTAAAAAAATAATTTTCTAAAGAAGGAGGTGTAACTTCTGTACTAGGAACATAACTATTTTGCTGAGCATAAGTATAAGACAAAGCTAATAAAGCAAGTAGCACTATATTTTTCTTCATGTATTACTTTTTAATAATTTTAATAGATTCAGTTTGGTTATCGTGGTTGATTTTTAGGATATAAACTCCACTAGGATAGTTTCCTAAAGAAATTGGTGTAGAACGGTATTTCACGTCTTTTGATTGTAGATGTTGCCCTATTAAATTATAAACGTCAACAGATGCTTTTTTGAAGTCTTTATTGATTAAAATATTCACCACATCTTGGGTTGGGTTGGGATAAGCTTCTATAAATACACGTTTGATATCATCTGTATCTTTTCCTAATTTCACTAAATAAAAATCAGATTGACCTTTATTTCCTTTGGCTTGTTGTGTAGAGTTTCCAAATAGTATAATTGACCCATCACGAGTAGTGATTGCTTTTTCAAGGTAATTAAATCCTTTTTCTCCAAAAGTTTTAGACCATTTTTCTGTTCCATTTTCATCAAATGACTTTGTGATGTAATAACTTTCAATAGAAGAAGTTGTCGTTTTTTGTTGTAAAGTTGAGATTTGATTGGCTGTTAAAATAAACGTATCATTAATGGATTGAATTTCTGTGATGGATAAATCTTTTTGTTCTTCTATTTTGGTTGTTTTGTGAGGTTGAAGATTCAAATCTGTTTGAATAATTTTTGTCTGAATTTTACTCCCATTTTTTTCATTAATAGCAAACAAATAATTATTCTCTTGTTCTTGAAAAGAAATCAAAAAGTTTTCAGCATTTAAACCTAAATTATTCTCCGAAATAATTTCTCCTTTTTGATTAATTTCGACAATCCAAGTTGAATTGAATTCATGATCAATTGTTTTATTGCCACTTGCTGGAGAATTAGAATTTCCAACCAACAAAAATCCTTTTTTAGTCTCAATAACTGATTTTAATTTATCATCAAACAATCCTCCAAAGGTATTTTCCCAAAGAAGTTCTCCTTTTTCATTTAACTTGATAATGTAGTAATCATTTCCTCCAAAATGTTTACTTTTCTTTAGTTCAGAAGAAGCAGAATTGGAATTTGAAGCAATTAAATAACCTCCATCATTGGTTCTAATCACATCAACAGGAATATCATTTCCATTTCCTCCAAAAGAATTTTGCCATTGTAGTTTTCCCTGTGCATCAATTTTTATCACCCAAATATCTTCAGCTCCTTGATTATTGGATGTTTTATCTCCTGATTTTGATGATGTAGAAGCTCCTGCTAAGATATACCCTCCATCAGCAGTAGGCTTAGCCGTATATAAGAAATCTGAACCGTTTCCTCCAAATGAATTTTGCCATTCTTGCTTCCCATTTTCATCCATTTTCCAAATGAAATAATCTAAACTTCCTTGATTTTTCTTTTGGATATCTCCTGTTGCATCAGAAGCAGAACTGCCTAAAATCAAGAATCCATAATCAGGTGTAGAAATAGCATTATAAAGATATTCTGCTTGTTCTCCTCCTATAGATTTTTCCCACAACACATCTTGTTGTGCTGATAGCCCATACATAGAAAATAAACAGAATACCGACAGTAGAGTTTTTCTCATATATGTTAGTGTTAATTAGTAATCGAATATACTCCTTTTTTTGTAAATGATTGATATTTAACAAAAAATAATATTCTGCTATAGTAACTACGTTTAAAAGAATTGCACGCCAAAAAACATTAAAATAAAAAAGGAGCTAATTAATAGCTCCTCATTTATTTTGGAAAGTTTTTTTTGCTAATTATTATTTAACAAATTAATACGCTTTTGCATATAAAACTCTGTATTTTGCTGGTTTTCCAGAGAAAACATCTACTCCTTCAGTAGGCGTTTCAAAAGCTTGAGGAATACAACGAATTGTTGCTTTCGTCTCATTTTTTATAGCTTCTTCTGTTTCTTCTGTTCCGTCCCATAAAGCTGAAACAAAACCACCTTTATTTTCGATAATATCTTTGAATTCTTCAAAAGTTGTTGCTTCTGTTGTGTGAGTATCTCTAAAATCTGACGCTTTTTGGAATAAATTAGTTTGAATATCTTCTAATAATTTTTCTACTTCAGTTGATACATTATCTAAAGCGATGAATTGTTTTTCTAAAGTATCACGACGAGCAAGCTCAACATGACCTTTTTCTAAATCTTTTGGACCAATTGCGATACGTACAGGAACACCTTTCAATTCGTATTCAGCAAATTTCCAACCTGGTTTCGTTTTATCATCATCATCAAATTTGATCGAAATTCCTTTCGCTTTCAATTCAGACGAAAATTTATCCACCACTTGACGAATTTCTTCTAATTGTTCTTCTGTTTTATAAATTGGAACAACAACAACCTGAATTGGCGCTAATTTTGGAGGTAAAACTAATCCTAAATCGTCAGAATGCGTCATAATTAATGCACCCATCAAACGAGTAGAAACTCCCCAAGAAGTTGCCCAAACATATTCTTGTTTTCCTTCTTTGCTTGCGAATTTAACATCAAAAGCTTTTGCAAAGTTTTGCCCTAAAAAGTGAGAAGTTCCCGCTTGTAAAGCTTTACCATCTTGCATCAACGCTTCGATTGTATAGGTATCATCAGCACCCGCAAAACGCTCAGAATCTGACTTTCTTCCTTTTACAACTGGAATTGCCATAAAATTCTCTACAACATCCGCATATACTTCTTGCATTTGTTGCGCTTCCGCAATTGCTTCTTCTTTTGTTTCGTGAGCTGTATGCCCTTCTTGCCATAAAAACTCGGCAGTTCTCAAAAACAAACGCGTACGCATTTCCCAACGCACAACATTTGCCCATTGATTAATCAAAATTGGTAAATCGCGGTACGACTGAATCCAACCTTTGTATGTACTCCAAATAATTGCTTCTGAAGTTGGACGAACAATTAATTCTTCTTCTAATTTTGCTTCTGGATCTACAATCAACTTTCCTTTGTTATCAGGATCATTTTTCAATCGATAATGCGTTACAACCGCACACTCTTTCGCAAAACCTTCTGCATTTTTTTCTTCGGCTTCGAATAAACTTTTAGGAACAAATAAGGGGAAATAAGCATTTTGATGACCTGTTTCTTTAAATCTTTTGTCTAATTCTGCTTGTAGTTTTTCCCAAATAGCATAGCCATATGGTTTGATCACCATACACCCTCTAACCTTCGAATTCTCAGCTAAATTTGCTTTTACAACAAGCTCATTGTACCACTTAGAATAATCCTCAGCACGAGTTGTTAATTTTGCCATAATCTTTTATATTTGTTGATAAGTTTCGTATCTTTACTTGGCATTAAAATTGCCTATAAATTTATGCAAATTTAATTATTACAAACGATGTAAATTTATAATTATGAACAAAGTTTATAAAATTTCTAATAAAATTTCTGCAACTACATTAATTCTTGTGGCTGCATTAGGAATTTCATCTTGTTCGACTTATCAACCAAGTGGTTACGAAAGCGACGGAGTTTACTATAATCCGAAAACAGATAAAACCTATCAACAAGCTCAACTACAACATGGTAACGAGCAAGGAGAACAAGAAAATAAAGGGGAAATAAAAATTGGTAGTCCATACTTCGATGCAGAAGGAAATGGTGCTGAACAATTTTATTACCAAGATGATGTTGATAGCACAAATGATAATACTCAATCTAAATCAGCAACCAAAGTTAAAATTAACGGATATGGTTTAGGTGGTTACAATTATTTTGGAAACAACGACTATACATTAACTTATAACGGATCGAGTAATTATAACTGGGGACGTAATGATGGTGTAGAAATTAATATCTGGAACAACTATCCTTGGTACAGCTACGGATGGGGAGGTTTCTATAATCCATATCGTTGGGGATATTACAATCCTTGGTATGGTGGATGGTACGGAAACGGATTTGGTATTTCATTCGGATGGGGATGGAACGATCCATGGTATAATGGATATTATGGTTGGGGTTGGAATAGACCTTACTACGGTGGATATTACGGAGGTTACTACGGATGGAACAATTGGTACGGATATCCTGGTTATTATGGATATGGATATGGATACAATCGTCCAAGAGGAATTTATTCTCAACCAGGTTACAGAAATGGTGGTCGTTTAAATAACACGATTAATTCTACTCGTCCTGTTGGAAGTTTAAATGGTAGAAACAACCAAATCTCTACAGGTTTAAGACCAACTCGTGATAATACAATTAACAATACAACACGTCCAACTCGCGAAGTAAGACCAGGTGCAGACCAAAGTCAAATTAACGGAACTCGTCCTACAAGAGAGGTTAGACCTTCTGTTAATCAAGGACAGATGAATAATACACGTCCAACTCGTGAAGTAAGACCAAGTGTAGACCAAAGTCAAATTAACGGAACTCGTCCTACAAGAGAAGTTAGACCTTCAATTAATCAAGGACAAATGAACAACACGCGTCCAACTCGTGAAGTAAGACCGACACAAACACAACAGCCTACTTACAACACAAGACCGACTCGCGAAGCTCAACAATACCAACAACCAACGAGAAGCTATGAAAGAACAAATAGCATGAACAATTCTCGCCCATCATATTCTACACCTTCTCCAAGTAGAGGTAGTAGTATGAGTAGCGGAAGCATGGGAGGTGGTTCTCGCGGAAGTAGCACAGGAGGAGGCTCTCGTGGTGGAGGAAGAAGATAACTAGATTTAGATCATATAAAAATGAAAAAAATATTATTAAGCCTTTGTACCTTAGTTGGTACATTGGCTTTTGCACAACAGAACAAAGGATACGAAACTCAGTATTCTACAAATGCTATAAATTTATATTCGCAAGATATTAACAGCGGAAATGCTAAATATATTGGTGTTGGTGGAGCTGTTGGTGCATTAGGAAGTGACATTACTTCAGTCGAACAAAACCCTGCTGGATTAGGAGTAGCAATTAACTCTGATGTCCAAGTAACAGCTGGTGTTTCTACTTTTAGCAACAAAACTAATTTCGGAACAAATATCAAAGAATCTGAAAGTAATTTTGATTTCCAACAATTTGGAGGAACATTTGTTTTTGCAAATGAAGCTTCAAAATGGAATCGTTTCACAGTTGGCGTAGCTTATCTTAATCAGCGTTTAGACAATTATTCATCAATTGGAACAAATGAAGGAATTAAATTTTCTGAACCAAATGGAACTTTCAATGGTTACATTAAAGATATTGATGGATATAAATCTAAATTCTCTGTTAATTTAGGAACAAGTTATGACGACAAAGTTTATTTGGGATTTGGATTAAACTTCCACGAAACTAACTATTCTGGTTACGAACAATATGCAGAGCGTGATGACGACAATGGAAAAACCTACGTATACAATGCAGATGGAGCTCCATATAGTGAAATTGGACAAGGATTTTCTTTCTCTTTAGGTGCTATTTACAAAGTGAATCACAATGTACGTTTAGGCGCAGCCTATCATTCTCCAGTTTGGTACAATATTTCTAAAGATTTTTACTCAGCTAATTTTAACAGTGATAAAACTGCTGTAGATTCTTATTATATGTATTCTTCTGATTATGATATGACTCGTGGTGGACGTCTTGTAGGAAGTTTAGGTTTTGTTGTTGGTAAAAATTTATCTCTGGGTGCTGATTATACGTACCACATGAACAATGACACGAAACTAAAGCCTACACAATATTTTAATGGAGATAATAATTTCATCAATGATGTTGTAAAAAATTCAAGTGAAGTTAGAGTTGGTGCAGAATACCGTGTAGATCGTTTCAAAGTAAGAGCGGGTTATAATTATATAACTTCTCCTTACAAAGATTTTACGATGGATATTGCGAACGAAAACAATGTTGTGACAAATGCAGCTGTTTTATCGAAAGCATTTCAAGGAGATATCAATCGTGCAAGTTTTGGTTTAGGATATGATTTTGGTGGATTCTATATAGATGCAGCTTATCAATATCAAACGCAAAAATATCAACAATTGATTGGTGGAACAGATTATATTAATATTAATAATGAATTTGTTTCTTTACCTAATACTTATGCTCCAAAAGTTAAATTAGACAACAATTTATTCTTATTGACATTAGGTTGGCAATTCTAATAAAAAAAATAGATATAAAAAAAATCGGATGAAATTCATCCGATTTTTTTGTAGTACTAAATATTAACTTATCATAGTTTTAAACAAAAACTATTAGTTTATTCTTTTGATAGAAGACATTCCAGAAGTGCTCACTTTCGTTTTCAAACCATTTTCGTCTACATAACGAACAGAACTCGCTCCAGAACTATCAGCAGTCAAACTATTCACAGCCCAAACTGTTGTAGAACTTGCTCCTGAACAATCAACAACTACATTCGCAGCTTTCAATTCTTTTCCAATAAACGAAGAAGCTCCTGAAACTGAAATGTTTAAATCCTGTACATTTCCAGAAATTTTCATACTTGATGCACCAGAATTATCAACCGAAATAGAATTCGAAACCACATCTAATTTTAAATTACTAGCTCCTGATAAATCAACAGCCATTTTTTCTACTTTCTGCGTTGGCAAAACGGTAACACTCGTTGCACCTGATAGATCAAACGAACGTAATTTTTGATGAGGGAATTTAATTTTAATAGAAGAATTTTTCAAGTTTACGGTTCCATTAATTTTCATAACCAAAACACCATTTTTCACTTCAGTCGTGATTCTATTCATAATATTATCTGGCGCTTCAACAGAAATTTCACCATTATAATTACCATCAGAAACAGTAACACTTATTGCACTGCTTACATCAATTCCTTCAAAAGAAGATATCTTACGCATTTCTGTAATTGTATTACTACTTGCCTCTACTCGGTCTAAATAATTAGAAACTGGCGATTTAGAATTTAAATCTACCGAACAGCTCGCAAATCCTAACGAACTGAATATTAAAATTGGAAGAAAAATGTATTTCATATTGATGTCTTTTATTATTAAGACGTATTAACTTCTAAAAAGTTACAAAAAATATTCACTTTATTCAAATTTCTAAATCAATCCGTCATAAATATTTAGTAATTTCGCTAACTATGAAAATCATCAGTTACAATGTAAATGGAATTCGCGCTGCGATGACTAAAGGTTTGGTTGAATGGTTAGAAGCTGCACAACCAGATGTTTTTTGTATTCAAGAAACAAAAGCAATGCAAGAACAAGTGGACACAAAACCGTTTGAGGAATTGGGTTATCACATTTATTGGCATGCAGCGGAGAAAAAAGGATACAGTGGAGTTGCTATTTTCTCGAAAATAAAACCTAATCATGTACAAATAGGAACTGGAATAGATTATATTGACAAAGAAGGTCGCGTTTTGAGACTTGATTTTGACAATGTTTCGGTAATTAGTTTGTATTTGCCAAGTGGAACAAATATTGATCGATTAGATTTTAAATTACAATTTTGTGAAGATTTTAAAGATTACATCAAAGAACTTAAAATCTCTCATCCAAACATTGTAATTTGTGGCGATTATAACATTTGTCACGAAGCAATCGATATTCACGATCCTGTTCGTAATGCGAAAGTTTCTGGTTTTTTACCTGTCGAAAGAGAGTGGATGACTGCTTTTCTTGATGAATGTAATATGATTGATTCTTTTCGTTATTTTGTAAAAGAACCTCATCATTACTCATGGTGGTCTTATCGTGCAAATGCGCGCAACAATAACAAAGGTTGGAGAATCGATTACAATATGGTGAGTAATACATTAGAAAAAAATATGACGCGTGCAACGATTTTACCAGATGCAAAGCACTCAGATCATTGTCCTGTTTTATTAGAATTAGACGTTTAAGATTATATAAATGAAAAAAATTGTACTTTGTTGTTTAACACTTTTTGCAATTGCAAGTTGCGTTCCTCAGAAACAACACCAAGAATTGGAAGCTAATTATTACAGAGCTTTAGACGATCAATCAAATACATCTAAAGATTTGACATTAGCTAATTTGAAAATCGAAACTCTTGAAAAAGATTTAGCAAAAGCTAAAAGCGAATTATACATCAAAGATACAGCTTTGACAAATGCGCAAGCTATGATTAGAATGGCTCAAAAAGAACATGATACTAATTTGCAAGAATTGTATTCTGCATTGAATAGTTCTGGAGAAAAATCAAAACTTTTCTATACTCAATTAAACGAAAAAGAAAAGCAAGTTGCAGAATTAACTCAAAAAGTAAAAGATTTAGATGCTAAGATTGATCAAAAAGATACAGAAATCTTCAATCTAAAAAGACAAATCTTAACACAAGAGATTAACCAAAAGGTTTCGGAAGCAACAGCTACGCCTCCTAAAACAACAACTCCAGCAAAACCAAAAACAACAACAAAAAAGTAAATATAAAAGTCTTATCATAATTGGTAAGACTTTTTTTATTCTTTAAATCGAAGTAACTTTGCAAGAACTAAAAAGTTTTAATGAAAGTTATTTGCGAAACAAAAAGTTTGGTCTTACGAGAGTTTTTTGAGATTGATGCATTCGAATTATTTCAATTAAATTCTGACAAAGAATTGATGAAAATCGTCAACGAAAAACCGTATAAATCTGAAGACGAAGCGAAGTTTTTTATCGAAAATATGGAGAAACATTACCAAGAATATGGTTTTGGTCTTTGGGGTGTTCACGAGAAAAAAAGCGGACGATTTGTTGGTTGGGGAGGTTTGCGCCAAACAAAATACGGCGCAGTTATCAACATTCGTCTGAAACGCAAATTTCAGAACAAAGGTTACGGAACAGAAGTTTTGAATGCAATTGTTGATTACGCAAAAAATGAATTGAAATTAGATAAAATTGCTGCAAAAGCAAATGTAAATCAACCCGAAACGTTGAAACTTTTACAAAAATCTAAACTTCAACAATCAGAAGAAAACGAATTAATTTTTAAATTATAAAAAACAAAAAAGCCTTGAGATATTTATTTCTCAAGGCTTTTTTATTATTTCTTTTTAGGTGGAAATTTTTGTAGCAATTTCGTTACACCTTTCTGAATATTTGCTGCACGAACTTCTGGCGAAGCTTTCAAGGGCATTTGAATTTTCAAGGTTCCTTCCCAAACTAATCTTCCCTCATCCTTCATCGAAATCGTATAATTTTGATTTAATTTTTGAGACATAATCGGAATTCCAACCGAAACTCCACCTCCAAAACCATAACCGCCCGTTCCCATTCCAATTCCTACATTAGAGTTTTGTTGTTTTGAAACATATTCTTCTGGCTTCACGTCTAATGTTAAACTTCCATCATTCGATTTCTGAAAACCTCTGTACAACATTCCTTTTTCAATCGACGAATATAATCTGGCAGAATCTAAATCATTCAAACCTAAATTTCCCGTTTGTGTAAAAGAATACGTTCTATTTGTTTCAAAATCAAAATCTCGGTCATAATCTACCGCTATATTTTGCGTGCTACATGAAACAATTGTTAAAAATAACGCGCTTAGTAAAAGTATTTTTTTCATTGTTTTAATTTTTAAGATGAGTACCTGAAACAAGTTCAGGTTGGCATACAGGTCATATTGAACTCGCTTCAACATCGCATCACATTAGTTATTTCAAAGAAGTAATATAAATTTCCACCACTTTTCTTAACGAATCAAAACCAATTTCATCTAAATTAATTTCGTTGATAGAAACCCATTTTACTTCTGCTATTTCATCTTTTTCAAGCGTAATTTCTTCGTCTGGAAAATCAGCAATAAACGCTAAATCACACGTTTTATATGGAACTTCTTTGTACTCGTATGTATTAGGTTGAGAAAGAAAATACTTGAAATTCTCTAAAGGAATTTTAATTCCTAATTCTTCCTCAATCTCTCGTTGACAGGTCCTTTCTGCCGATTCATTTGGATCTGTAAAACCTCCAGCCAAATCTAACATTCCTTTCTTTGGTTCTCTATTTCGAACTGTAAAAAGAATTTTATCTTCTTTTTTTAGAATAACCGCCACAGCAGCTGCCACATTTTGATAATAAACCAAATCACAATTGTTGCACGACATTTTTCTAAAATCAAAATGATCGATAGAATGTCCACAATTTGGACAAAATTTAAACGATTTTATCATCTTTTTAGGTTAATGATTATTATTTATTTCTTGGATGAAATTTGATAATCGCATCTCGAATAAATTCTTGATCAACATGCGTATAAATTTCAGTCGTCGTAATACTTTCGTGTCCCAACATTAACTGAATTGCACGAAGATCTGCTCCATTTTTCAATAAATGAGTCGCAAAAGAATGGCGAAACGTATGCGGACTTATTGTTTTTTTAACTCCAGCAATTATCGATAATTCTTTAACGATTGTAAAAATCATCACACGTGTAAGGTTTTTACCTCGTCTATTTAAGAACAAAAAATCTTCGAAACCAGCTTGTATAGGAAGATGAATACGAATACTTTCTTTGTACAAGTTAATATATTTTATCGTATAATCGCTAATCGGAACAAGTCTTTGTTTGTTTCCTTTCCCAATGACACGAATAAAACCATCATCAAAAAAAAGATCAGAAATTTTGAGATTTATCAATTCCGAAACACGCAAACCACAACCATAAAGCACTTCTATAATCGCACGATTTCGCTGTCCTTCTGGTTTTGATAAATCAATTACTTCAATCATTTTATCAATTTCTTTTTCAGAAAGTACATCAGGAAGTTTCATCCCAATTTTTGGAGTTTCAAGTAAAGAAGTCGGATTATCTTCTCTAAAATCTTCGAGTTGTAAGTATCCAAAAAAGCTTTTCAAGCCAGAAATAACACGCGCTTGCGAACGCACGCTATATTCGCTCGATGCAAAATCGTGTACAAAATCCCTCAAATCATCTTGCGAATAATCTAAAGGTTGTTTATCAGAATAATTAATTAATTTTTGAATATCGCGTAGATAACCTTCAATTGTATTAGCAGAAACTCTTTTTTCTAATTTCAGATACATTTGATAGTCATACAAAGCATCTTTCCACAGCATTTACTTCGTTATTTTTTCAAGTTCAAAAATACGCTTTATCATTTCATCTTCGGGCATCCAAACTTGATAAAATGCACGCGAACCATATAAAGTTCCAGCAATTGTGGCTTTCATGTAGTTATCAACAGTTGTTGAAAAGACAGGGTTAAACTCATTTGAAGGAATTCCTAAAACACCTAAAAACTCATTTCTATACATTCCAGCACTGAAATATTTCAGATAAATTGCTTCGTTATGAAACATGAAAAAATCGTGAATTGAATAAATTTTCTTGAATAAAAAATCATTAAAATAATTTGCATCTTGATTATAATACAACCAGTTCGAAACCGAATTTGTATCTAATGCAACAAACTCATCAGGAATAATTCCACCACCACCGTAGACTTTTTTACCTGAAGGCGCTGTAAACTCTAAGTCTTTATTAATTTTAATTGAATCTTTACTATATAATTCACCCGATTTTAATCGTTTATATAAATCGTCACTGTATTTTGCCGTTTTTTTATCGAAAGGTTTTTGAATAGATCGACCAGAAGGCGTGTAATAATTTGCAACAGTCAAACGTACCTTAGTACCATCTCCTAAACTAATTTCGCGTTGCACCAAACCTTTACCAAACGAACGACGACCAACAATAATTCCACGTCCATAATCTTGTAAAGCTCCCGCAACAATCTCACTCGAGGAAGCAGAATTTTCATCCATTAAGACGTAAATTTTTCCTTGCTCGAAAAGACCTCTATTTGTTGCGTAAATATATTTTTTACGTTTTTGTTTGTCTTGTGTGTAAACAATCAATTCGTTTTTCGTCAAAAATTCATCGGCTATTTCTTCTGCAATATGCATGATTCCACCTGGATTTCCACGTAAATCAAAAACCAAAGTTTTCATTCCTTGGTCCAATAAATTTTGTAAACCTTCGTGAACTTCATTTGCAGAATTCTCTGAAAAACGAGTCAATTTAAGATAACCAATATCTTTCGTTAACATATGTTTTCCAGTAACCGTAGGAATTGGAACAATAGTACGATTTAGCGTAACAGAAATTGGTTTTTGATCGCGAATAACAGATAGTTTAACTTCCGATCCTTTCTTTCCCTTCAATAAACCTTCTATTGTTTTATTATCTTTTGCAACCAAAGATTGATTGTCTGCAGCAACTAATTGATCTCCAAATTCTAGTTTGCCATAATTTTTCGTTCCAGGTAAAGTACGTTCAACAACAATGGTGTCGTTCATTGTGCGAAATTGAATTCCAATTCCAACAAATTCACCTTTCAATTGCTCTTCTGCCTTTTGTACAGAAGCTTTGTCGATATATGTACTATGTGGATCTAGCTTGGCAACCATATAATGAATTGCATCATCAACCAAACTATCCGAATTAACATCGTTCACATATTCATTGTCAATCAAAGAAACTAATCGACGAATTTTTTGTTCGTTATCCGAATATTGCAAACCTACAATATCCTTGTTTTCATCGAACGCAAAGTCGTATTTTTTCCCAACCATAAAACCGATTAAGAAAATAATCATCACAACTAATACGATATTAATAACCTTGAAAAAACTTCTCATTGAAATGTTAACTGTATAATTCTTCTTCTGTAATTTGTCGAATTGTAATTCCTGATTTTTCTAAAAACTCTAACCCAGAAAGGTCTTTGTATTGTTGAATGTAAACGATGCGCTTTATGCCCGCTTGCAGAATAAGTTTGCTACAATCTGTACAAGGCGAAAGTGTAATATACAATGTCGCTCCTTCTGCAGATTGCGTAGAAGTTGCACATTTTAGAATTGCATTTGCTTCGGCGTGCAAAACATGCCATTTTGTATTCCCCTCTTCATCCTCGCATTTGTTCTCAAAACCACTTGGCGTACCATTGTAACCATCAGAAATTATCATTCGATTTTTAACAATAATTGCACCAACTTTTTTGCGTTCGCAATAGGATAGATTCGCCCATTCAAAAGCCATTTTAAGATAAGCTTTATCGTAACGTAATTGTTTTTCTAAGTTTGTTTCCATTTCTAACTAAGCTTCTTCTTTATTTTTTGTCCATAAAGGCGGAATAAAAAATGGTAATGGATTTCGGAAAAATGCTTTTAATGTATGCGAAATCATCGTAAAAATCTTATAAAAAGGAATATTATTAGATCGCATTGCCATTAATAATGATAAGATAAAACTAACTAAGAAGTTGCTCCAACCTACCATAAAAATTGCAATAAAACCAATAATCATTGGTCCAATATCAAAATGATAACCCATTCCTCCAATACCAATCGCGAAGTTTCCTGAAACGAAAGTAATGTGTCGAATATCGAAAGGTTGACCAGTAAAATCACCAATCAAAAAAGCACATCCCATCATAAAACCGAATGCAACATTACCTACAACTCCACCCATATTTTTCTCAAACCAATTCGAAATTCTTCTTCTTCTACGTTCTGAAAATGATTTTTTCAAAATTGGATGATTATAAATACGTTCTGGAATATTATGAAAACGTTGATTATTAATTGTTATTCCCGAAATTAATCCTGAAAGGAATAAGAAGACTCCAGCAATTGCTCCAAAGTAAAAAATATGCCAATCCATTGTTACCACTTCTTCCCAATAATGATAAGCTTTAGAATATTTTAAAACTTCTAATCCTAAGATTTCGTTCAATAAATAAAATATTCCTAATGAAACAACAAAACCAGCAACAACATTTCCTAAAAAAGCAATCATTTGGCTTCTTACTAATTGCGCAAATAAAGTTGTAAAATCTTTCACATTCAGTTCAGATCCAGAAGTCGGCACAAGCGAACGAGCTAAACGAGCCGCTGTCATAGAAGGCTGTTTTGTAGCAAGTGTCATATGTGTCAAATAAATCGTACAAAAACCAACAGCGTAATTAATACTAAAGAAAAACGCTTTAAACAAAGGCGATGTATCATGTATATTTCCAATTCCGGTTTTGATAAAACACAAAAAAGAAACAATAAAGCCACCTCCACAAGCTGTCCAAAACATCTTATTATACTCTTTGGCTGTCTGGGTAATATATTTTTCGCCCGTTTTACCATTATGATAAGTCACTAAGAAAGTGATTAAATAAACCGTAGAACCTAACTGATTACTCATAAAATTCTTTGGTGCATAAAATTCAACCCATTTCTTTGTTGCAAGACTATAGAAAGAAATTATTCCGTGTAATCTTAGTTCATTATAACTATTTAAAATTGTTTGCAAACGAACTAATTGTTGTTGCAAACGATTGATTTTTGATGCAACTTTCAATGAAATTCCTTTGTAATCTTTTTGTGTTAAAATATCGTTTAACAAATGTTTACATTTCGAAATACTTTCTTTGATTTCTAACATATCAAAGCCAGCTTGTGGATTTTCGATAATGTTACTAATCTGCATCGAAAGTTTAGAGAATGGATTATCAAGATAATTAACCTCGTTACTATAACGCATCATTTCTTTGTCCGAAAACCCACCAGTAATACGAACCGTCAAAATAGAAATTGCTTGTAAAAGCTGATTTTGAATATTATTAACGTTTCCTTTAAAATTATCTGGTTCGATATCTTGATACAATACTTCGAAAAATTTTCGCCAACGATCTCTTGGAATAATTCGGATTGCTGATAAGTTTTTCGAATTATAAAAAATCTCATTTACCACAGAAGTTAATTCATTATTATCTTCAATATCTGGTAAAAGAGAATCCATTATTTTCTTTCTAAAAATGGATAATAAATTATCTTCCAGATGAATTCCACTATCTACTAAATAGCTAACGAAATTGATTTTCCCGAATGTATTTTGAAGTTCTTCGCGAAAAATTAATCGATATGTAGGGTTATTTTGAAGTTTAGAAATTAGATCATCTATAAAAGAAATTGAATCTGGATAATCTTTTCTTGCTTTCTCTAATAATCTTAGAAAAAAGCTCTTCTCGTATTTTTTATTTTGATCAAATATAGAGTCTAAAGCCATATTTTAATTTCTTCATTCAGAGTACAAAAGTAAAAAACTTATACTACCTAAGCAGTATAAATCAAAAGAAATAAAAAAGTGATTCTTGATGAACCACTTTTTATATATTTAGAATTTAAAATTTTTCTTATCTATTGCTGGGTTGATTTTTATGTCATTAAATTTTATCACATATTCTCCTCCATCAACTGGTTTTCCTACCACTTTTGTGGCGAAAGATAATCCGTTATACGTCTTGAAATTAGAGTAATAAAGTGTTTCGTCTTTATTTTTTTCCATTACAATTTCGTACGAATTTTTATCAAAACAGTATATTGTAGAATTTGTATTTTTTGTTAATTCTATTTTGTAACAGCTATTATTTTGATCGTATTTATCTACACCTAAGTATTTTACTTTAAATCCTTTTTGTTTATATTTCAAAATATCCGAATCAAAAGAGTCTGGTTTATAATCTTTTACAGCTACATTTTTCTTAGCAACTTCGCTGTATGTCCATCCCATTCTACCATCATATCCTTCGTTCAAGATTTCTTTTCCATTCATCACAAACACTACTTTTTTGTTGTAAGGGCGTTGATGATAAACAATCATTGGATAAGAATCTCCAACATTTATAATGGCTTCTCCTTTTAGGATAATACTGTTCAAATTATTCCAAGCTGCTTCTCCTCCTGTTTTTTTAATATGAGTTTCTATTATTTTATCTGCATTTTGTGCAAATGTAGTCACAGAAAATAATGAAATCATAAGCGTGCTAAACATCAATTTCGACATAAGAACTTTTTTAATTTTTAACAATCTGTCGAACAAGATATAAAAACTAATTTAAAGTTCTGTAAAGAAATATTGTCTTTTAGTCTTTTTTAACTTCTATATGAGCCCAATTTTCACCTCTTAAAATACGGTAAACCTGACCTTGAGAAATATTAAATTGTTTTGCTAGTGTAGAAATTTTTGTTTTTCTATTTGGATCAATTAATTTCTTTTTTAGACGAATAACTTGTGCTTCTGTCAACTTACTATTTGGAATACTGTCTAAACGAGAACGTCCTTTCATCATTCTAAATAAATCCTTGTTGTGTTCTTTCCATTCGTCTAAAGTAGCCCACTTTAAATTATCCATTGCGTTGTTTAATTTGTTATGATCCAAATGCACTACATATTCTTTATTGTCTTTATTTGGTAAAAACGTTTCGGCAACCATTTTATGTACATATTTAGCCGTACGTTTTCCGTCTGCTTTTGTTACCCAAATCGCACGATAACCGTTGTTAATCGCTCCTTCTAAGATTTTGTATTTATCTTGTCCTGTGTATAATTTTTTTACAAGACCATCTTTTGAAACTAAAAAGGATCTTTTTTCAATTAATCCTTCTGCTTCGTATTCTTTCCATGAATCACTCATAATCACTATTTTACTTATTTACTCTATTTTACAACAACATTCATACCGAAATATTTTCTTAAGTATTAATTAACTTAATTATTTCATTTCCATGTCAAGTATAGCTAATTTTAGGGCAAATATAAATCATAAAAAGTTTAAAGATTATTTTTTAACAATAGTGTATAAGTACTTTTTTGCACGCTCTAAATCTTCTGGTGTATCAATTCCTACTCCTATCGATTCGGTTTCAATCACTTTAATCTTCATTCCATATTCCAAATAACGTAATTGTTCTAATTTTTCTGCACGCTCATTTTGACGCATTTCAAGTGTTGAAAACTTCAACAAAGCTTCTTTTCTAAACGCATAAATCCCTAAATGACGAAAATAATTTGGTGTAAAATTAGTTTCACGTGCAAATGGAATTGCTGAACGCGAAAAATAAAGTGCAAAATCGTTAATATCAGTGACCACTTTTACAAAATTAGGATTGTTAATATCTTCTTCTTTTCTAATTGATTCTTTTAATGTCGCCACATCTACAGTTTTTCCCAATTCTCCATCAAAAGAGGATAAAATATCTGCCAAAGCTTTTTCGTTCACAAATGGTTCATCTCCTTGCACATTCAAAATAATATCACATTCTATATCTTGTATAGCTTCAGCAATTCTATCACTTCCTGTTTCGTGTTCTTTGATACTCATGATTGCTTTTCCGTTGTGCGAAACAATTTCATCAAAAATTAAATCAGAATCTGTCACCACAAAAACATCGTCAAACAAATTAGTAGCGACAACATTTTCGTACGTCATTCTTATCACAGTTTTATCGCCCAATTGTTGCATCAATTTACCTGGAAAACGTGTTGCTGCATAACGAGCTGGAATTACGGCTATTTTTTTCACAATTTTTAATTTCAAATTTCTGTAAATTTAAAATAGATTCGGCTGAAATGCTTCTTTAATCAACAAAATAATTATAGTATCTTTGCTAAAATAAATTTTCTGTATGAAGATTGCTTTCAAAATTTTGTTATTTTTGATTTCATTAGGATTAATATATATCTTAATCAACGAGTTAAAAATTCAAGGATAAAGAAAAATTTATGTCAAAAACAACTCAACGTTCGTTAGCTATTTTACTATCTCACGATATGCTTAGTTATATTACCAAAACAACCGACGGGGAAACGACTTCGTACTCGGATGTGTATGACTATTCGGTAGATTTTACAAATCTTAACAAAACGGAAATTGAGATTGAACATGAATTGCGTTCTAATTTGACTTTGCTACAAGAATATGATTATGTGCATATTTGTTTTTTGTCGACAACTGTAAATGTTGTTCCAAATCACTTTGCGCACAAACCTTTTGAGGAATTGTTATCACTTTCTAACTATAGTCCTATAAAATTAGCGATCGATTGTCCTTTGGAAAATGTAGATGCATCAATTATCTACAATATTCATTATCCATTAAAAGATATTTTGCTTTCGTTACCGAATTTGCAAAATGCGCGTTTGTATCATTCGGGCAAATTCTTGGTTGATTATGGAATGATTAATACCAAGAACGATGAAATTTATATCAATTTAATGCATCAAAAATTAGAAGTTTGTGTGTTAAGCAATGGAGAATTTATTTTTTATAATCTATTTGAAACAAAAACGAAAGAAGACTTTTTGTTTTACATTTTGTATACATTAAATCAATTAAATATTAGTCCAAATACCGTTTCGTTGTATGCTTTTGGTGACATCATGAATTCGCCAGATTATTATGAAACTTTACAAAAATATGTGCGTCATATTTCGTTTAACGAAGCAGACAAACAACTTGGGCAATATTTTACATTATATAAATTATTCGAATGCGAATCATTTCAGGAACATTAAAAGGAAAAAGAATCACAGCACCAACCAACTTGCCGGTGCGCCCAACAACAGACTTCGCGAAAGAAGCTTTATTTAATATCTTAAACAACGAATGGTATTTTGCCGAAATTACCGTTTTAGATTTATTCTCTGGAATTGGAAGTATTTCATTAGAATTTGCTTCACGTGGAGCAAAAAAAGTAACTTCGGTTGATAATTTCTACGGTTGTGTAAAATTTTTGGACGAAATAGCGAAACAATTAAAATTAGATGATGTTATTTCTACTGTAAAAAGTGATGTCATGAAATATTTGGATAAGCAACCAATCAAAAAATTTGATATTATTTTTGCTGATCCTCCTTACGATTTGGATGTAGAAATTTACAAAAAAATCCCAAATTTGGTTATCGATAATAAATGGTTAGAAGAAGGTGGAAATTTTGTTTTAGAACATCCATCAAGCATTTCTTTTGAAGAGCATCCAAACTTTGTACAGCACAAAAAATACGGAAACGTACACTTCTCTTTTTTCGAGTAAACATCCATTTTCTTAAAATATTTAACAAAATCGACTGATAGATGATATCTATCAGTCGATTTCTTTTTTTTATTTATACTAAGTCTAATTAAATTTGCAGCATTAATTTTATTTAGAATAAATATATATAACATATGAAACGAAATAATCTTCTACTTGCGTCAATTACTCTGCTTAGTTTTTCTACGGCATTTGCTCAAGAAACAACGAAAGAGAAAAAAGATTCAATTAGCAATCTACAAGAAGTTGAAATTTTTGGAGATCGTAACAAGAATCAAAGAGGTTTAGAAACAATTACACGTTTTCCTGCAAATCCTCAAAATCAAGTTCAATCTATTTCAATTATTTCTGAAAAGTTAATTGAAGAACAAGGTGCACAAACAATTACAGATGCTACTCGTAATGTACCAGGTGTTACGTTATTTGGAAATTATGGAGGTATTCGCGAGTCGATGTCTATTCGTGGATATAGAGGAGTTCCTGTCTTAAAAAATGGTGTTCGTATGGACTCTGATTTCCGTACAGGATCTGCTGTTATTGATATGGCTGGTGTAGAATCTATTCAAGTTATTCGTGGTTCTGCTGCGGTTACACAAGGAATTGGAAATGGATTAGGTTCTGCTGGAGGTGTAATTAACGTTACAACAAAAACGCCACGTTACATCAACCAAGGACATATTTCTGCTCAATATGGAAGCTGGAATACTTTCCGTTCTACATATGATATTCAACGAACAGTTACAGAAGATAAAAATTTAGCTTTCCGTTTAACAGGTTCATATAACAATGGAGATAGTTATAGAGATGTTATTAACAGTAATTCTTTCTATGTAAATCCATCTATGGCTTGGAAAATTGATGATAAAACTGAATTTGTTGCTGAGTTTGATTATTACAAAGGAGATAAAACGCCAGATCGTGGAACTATCAATTTAGGAGATAATTTTACTGAAGCTTTATACGATATCGGTGATAAATTTATGGGATATGATATCGATAATACCGAAATCAAAAACTATTCTTACGCTGCTCGTATTACAAGACAGTTAACAAATAATATTAGTGCTAGAGTTGCTTACTTTAGTAACTTCTACAACAGTGACCAATTAGGAGCAACGTTAGCTTCACCAAAAGGAAGTACAGAATATAACATTCGTAATCGTGGATTAGGTCGTTCTTTTAGAGATGATAGAAACTCGACTTTACAAATTGACTTGATTGGTAAAGATATGAGATTTGGTGATTTCAAATGGAATTGGCAAGCTGGATATGATTATACAATCAACCGTTTAGAAACAAGAACTGCAGATGGTATCGGAACTATTGATCAAATTGATGTTTTCAAAGATATTAACCATTCGATCAACTTAACTCCTGAGCAAGAAGCTAAATTAGCTTGGAACAAAGACAAAACAAATCTATCAAGAGGTTATTCTTACGGATTTATGACACAACATCATTTCTCTTATAAAGATTTAATCACATTTGTTGGAGGTTTACGTTATAGCTATTTAATCGATAACCACGATGGTGTTGTAGATCCTGTTGTTGGTTTAGTTGTTTCTCCTTGGAGAAATGTAAATGCTTACATTACTTATGCAACAAACACAAGTTTACGCTCTGCTTTAAACATTATGACTGATGGAAGCAAAGCTGGACCTTCTGTTACAGATCAAGTAGAAGTTGGTGTTAAAACACAATGGTTCAACGACCGTTTACGTGCAAACGTAGTTTACTTCAACATGAACAACGATAACTTAACATTCGAAACATACGAAAATCAAACAGCAACTGGTTTATACGAAAAAGCTGGTAATTTGAGACGTAAAGGTATCGAGTTTGAAGTTGCTGGTCGTCCATTACCAAACTTACAAGTTATGTTAGGATATGCATACTTAGATGCTGGTTACCACGATTCTCCTCAATATGTAGAAGATTCAAGACCATCTAATGCGCCTTACAATACAGCAAATGCTTGGGTTCAATATAAATTTATTGAAAATAATTTCTTGAATGGTTTCACTGTTTCTGCTGGTGTTTACTACGTAGGTTCAAGACCATCTAACGAACAAAGTTTAGATCGTGATGCTCATGGTAATTTCTACGGAGGAAGCAAACCTTTCTTATTGCCAGATTATTATACATTAAATGCGCAAGTTGGATATTCTATGAAAAGATTTGACTTCCGTTTATTCTTTAATAACATTACAGATCAGTTAGGATACAATTCTTACTTCCGTGGAGGTTACATCAACCAAATCGATCCATTTAATATGGCTGCACAAGTAAATTTCAAATTCTAATTTTCTCAGAGTTAAACATATTTTTAGCATTTATTTAATAGGAAAACGACAGTTTTATAAACTGTCGTTTTTATTTTGGATAGAATTGACTAACTTTCGTCAAAATTTTTCTTAAAACATGAAAACAAAAATTACTGCTTTATTGATATTCTTTTGTTCGATTTTTACATTTGCACAAACAGAAAATACGCTAAAATCTATTCCAGAATTTTCTTTTGTAAAAATGCAATCCGAAGGAATTTTCAGTTCAAAAGATATCAAAAAAGGAAAACAAACGTTAATCGTTTTATATTCGCCAACATGTATTCACTGCCAATTAGCCTTGAATCATTTTAGCAATAATTACGAAGAACATTTAAAAAACAATCAGATTATTTTGGTTTCTGAATACGAAGCAAAAGACGCTATCCCTTTCCTAAAAGAGCACGCATCTAATTTTGTAAACAATAAAAATGTAGAATTATTATATGATTCTAATTACGAATTTGGTCCAATTTTTCAACCAACTTCTATTCCTACATTTTATTTATTCGACAAGGATAAAAGTCTTGTTACAATCAAAAAAGGTTCTGTAGAAGCAAATCAAATTTTTAAATATTTGAAATAATTTAAAAATTAATCCATAAAAAAAATCCACTCAATTGAGTGGATTTTTTTGTTATATCTAATCGATGATTATTTACCTTGTTGTGCTTGAGCTTCGAATTGTTTTTGTAATTCTTTAATTTGCTCTTCAGATAAACCTTGTCCTCCTTGCGCACCTGGTTGACCTTGTGGCGCTGGTTGACCTTCTTTAAAGTCTACTAATTCTACTTCGAACTCTAATGCTTGGTTTGGTCCAATTTGTCCTCCAGGAGCTCCCATTTCACCGTAACCTAAGTTAGCTGGAATATAGAATTTGTATTTAGATCCTTTAGACATTAATTGTAAACCTTCTGACCATCCTGGAATAACTTGGTTCAAAGGAAATTCTACACCTCCTTTAGCTTCAGGGTTTTTATCTGTACTGTCAAAAGTTTTACCAGTAGCTAAAATTTTACCAGTATATTTTACTTTAACAATACTATTAATGTTTGGTTTAGCACCTGTTCCTTCTTTTTCTACAACATAAACTAATCCAGAAGCAGTTGTTTTAGCACCAGAAGTTTTTTTCTTCTCGTCTACTAATTTTTTAGACTCGTCTGCATTTTTCTTAACCAAGTTTTGTTGGTGATTTTTTGCATACGTATCTAAAATTCCCATTCCCGCTTCTTGTGTAATCAACAATTTTTTGTGACGTACAACATCCATAATCCCTTGAACAATAATATCCTTGTCCATTTGATCTAATTGTTGTTGGTTAATAACCGTCTCAATTTGCTGACCAACTTGTTGACCAATCGCGTAAGATTCTCTACCTTCTTTACCTGCTTTTAAGTAATCGCGGATCCCTTTTTCTAATTGATCGTAGTTGATACTATCAGTTTCAACTAAACGTCCTCCAAGACCTTTGATTTGCTCACCAAGACCAGTTCCGAAAGCATAAGAAGCTTTTTGATCTTCGCTTTCTAATTTGTCTACAGATTTTCCTTTGTTACAAGACACTAACGACGCAACAACAAAAATCCCTAAAAGAACTTTTTTCATTATTTATAAAAATTTATTGCAAGTTTAATAAGAAACTTTCATTAATCATACAAATCTAAACCAAATTCTTCTTTTAATTTTAACAAAATCGGGTTTTTATCTGATAATTTCTCAAATTTTTCTTTGTTTGATAAGATATGATTCGTTGCTTCCTTCTCAGAAAACTTAATTTGAATACTAAAATAGTGATTCTTAAGGAATGCTCTCAAACTATTTCTGATTCGATCACGGTATTCCTCAAATTCTTGTTCCGATGAATGAGAAGTAAATTCGAAAATAATTTCATCACCTTCCAAGCCAAGTTCAGTTGTCATCAAAGCATTATAGGACGGAATATTATGTTCGATTTTTAATCGATCCAAAAATCTTTTCCAGCCTTCTTTTACTTGATCCAATGTAAACTTTTCTCGAGGCAAATCATTTCGTAAAATCTCCTCTTGATGTTCTTCTACTTTTGCTCCAGGCAAAGCCATCTTAAGACTAAACGACGAATTACCATTTGTTCTAATCGGTTTTGAAGCACGCGTATATTCTTTGACTTCTTCTGAAATCGAAGTTTTAACGTGTTGCGTATTTACCTGTTGTGAAGTTTGTCCATTTTGAGGAATAGAATTATTTTGCTGAATTTGAAGAACTTCAATTTTAGAAGTTTGTTGTTCAGAAAAATAAAACGTTGGCGGAACTATCCTATACTTTTTTTTTTAAGCCCGTTTTCTTCTGCCGTTAACGAAGCCAATTGCATCAATGCAATTTCAACTGTTAAACGAGGATTCTTACTCGATTTGTAGTTTAAATCGGCCTCATTACAAATTTCAATTGCTCCAAATAAAAACGTTGCTGAACATTTTTGTGCATGCTCCAAATATTTTGCTTTTATACGCTCACCAACTTCCAACAAACTTACTGTATTAGCTGTTTTCGCCATCAATAAATCTCGGAAATGAGCGCCCAAACCGCAAATAAATAAATGTGCATCAAAACCTTTGTTCAAAATATCATTCAATTGCAACATCGCTTGCGGAATATCATTTTCCAAACACGCGTCTGTCATCTTGAAGTAATAATCGTAATCTAATACATTCAAGTTTTCTGCTACTGAAGAATAGGTCAAATTTTTATTGGTAAAAGTTGACATTCTATCAAAGATTGATAAAGAATCGCGTAACGCACCATCTGCTTTTTGAGCAATCAAATGCAATGCATCATCTTCAAAAGTTACTTGTTCTTTTTCAGCAACATTTTTCAAATGCCCTTTGATGTCTTCAACTCCAATTCGTTTGAAATCATAAATCTGACAACGAGAAAGAATAGTAGGAATAATTTTATGTTTTTCTGTAGTTGCCAAAATGAAAATAGCGTGCGCTGGTGGCTCTTCTAAGGTTTTCAGAAACGCATTGAAAGCAGCTGTTGACAACATATGAACCTCATCAATAATGTAGACACGATATTTCCCAATTTGAGGAACAATACGTACTTGATCGATTAAATTTCTGATATCATCAACCGAATTATTAGATGCCGCATCCAACTCAAAAATATTGAAAGCAAAATCTTGATCGCCTTCTACTCCATTTTCTTCGTTGATTTTACGTGCTAAAATTCGAGCACATGTTGTTTTTCCAACACCTCTTGGTCCACAAAATAAAAGAGCTTGTGGCAATTGATTTGACTTTATCGCTTGCTCCAAAGTATTTGTAATAGACGCTTGTCCAACTACATCTTCAAAATTTAACGGGCGATATTTTCTGGCTGAAACAACAAAATTTTCCATACTATTGGCAAATATAATGGTTATAATTTTAAGAATTAAATCTATTCATTTTTTTTAATTTTTTTTCTGTCAAAACGAATGTTAAAAAACAAAAGGTAGTCATACAACCTAGTGAAATAATTGAAGCAAAGATGTAATTTATTTCAAATAAAAGTCCTGATAAGGCAATTAATAAAAAAATTACTCCAAAATAAAACATAATTTTTCTGGAATATTTTTGTGCAAAATTCCAATTCTCAATATTTTTCATTGATAAGTTTGACCTATAACCATATAATGGATTAATATTTTTTGCAGGAAAAATTAATTGTACAATTCCCATAATTATAAATATTAGACCAAATAATAAGGATAAAATAAAAAAAGGGCTTTCTGTATTCATCATAAAAAAAAATTAAATCATCTTAGTCTTTATCATTTTATATAAAATTAAATACTTTTCGTTAGATTCGTACTTTTAGATTTATTATTTTTGCTTCAATTATACTCAACCTTAAAATGGCTATAAAAAACACACAGGAAACACCAAAAACTCCTAAAAAACAAATCGTCAAAACAATTATAGGTATACTGTTTTTAGTAATCGGTTTATTACTATTAGCTTCGTTTATTTCTTATTTTTTTAATGGTTTTATGGATCAGAGCCAAATCTCTGATTTATTAGATAAAAGTCAAACCGCCGAAAATATTTTCGGGAAGTTTGGCGCATTATTAGGTGAAACATTCATTTTGCAAGGAATCGGAATTGTTTCATTTTTTGTCCCAGTCTTCTTTATTCTCTTAGGAGTTAAAGTTGCTACAAATTGGAAAAAAATTAAGCCTTTCACAACGCTTTATCAAAGCATTTTCTTCATGATTTGGTTGCCAATATTTTTTGGTTGTATTTTACCAACTCAACACATGTTTTCTGGCGTAATGGGATTTGAAATTAATGATTTCCTAAATAGCTTTATTGGTAAATGGGGTGTAATTTTATTGCTTTTCGTTAGTTTATTGATTTATTGTGTCATTCATTTCCGAATGACGTATCAATCTATCCAAGAAAAAATGGAAGAACGTGCGAAACAAAAAGAAATTGAGCGCATAGAAAAAGAGCAAGAAAAAATCAAGAGAGAACAGCTTGAATTAAGAAAACGTAAGGAAAAAGAAGAACAAGAAAAGATAAATAAATTCAATCAAGATGCTGAAAAGCAACAAGAAGATAGTTTATCGCAAGAATTAGAATTGATAGAACAACAAGAGAAAGAAGCAATTCAATCTCATAAAGTAAATCCAAACGAAGCATTTCATCAAGAATTTAAAATTAATCAACCAAAAGAGGAAGAAACAATCGAAGAAACTCCACTTAATATTACAGAATTAGTAGTTGAAGATTTGGCAGATGATGAGGAAGAAAATAATCAAGTAGATTTTTTATCAATTAATGATGAAGAAAATTTCGAAACAGAAATTCAACCAACTCAAAATTCTTCTGAAAATGGATTAGAATTAAAAGTTCAACATGTTGATGAAGAAGAAGAATTTGAAGCGACTTCTGCTCGATTGGTACAAGAACAAGGTGAGTACAATCAACGTTTAGATTTACCAAATTATCAATTTCCTCCTATTTCATTGTTAAAAAAATATGACAACGGAAATACGTTAATTGATCAAAAAGAATTAGAAACGAACAAAAATAGAATTGTCGAAACCTTAGGAAATTACGGAATCGGAATCGATGAAATTTCAGCAACAATCGGTCCTACAGTTACCTTATATGAAATTGTACCAAAAGCTGGTGTTCGTATTTCTAAAATCAAAAATCTTGAGGACGATATTGCCTTAAGTTTGGCTGCGCTTGGTATTCGTATTATTGCGCCGATTCCTGGAAAAGGAACAATTGGTATCGAGGTTCCAAATTCTAATCCTTCGATGGTTTCCATGCATTCGGTTATTGCTTCGCAAAAGTTCCAAAATGCTGATATGGAATTGCCAATTGCTTTCGGGAAAACAATTACGAACGAAACCTTTGTTGCCGATTTAGCAAAAATGCCTCACTTGTTGATGGCTGGTGCAACGGGACAAGGTAAATCGGTTGGTTTGAATGCTATTATCGCTTCGTTAATCTATAAAAAACATCCATCTGAATTAAAATTTGTGATGGTCGATCCGAAAAAAGTTGAGCTAACTTTATATTCTAAAATAGAGCGTCATTATTTAGCAAAATTACCAGATTCGGAAGAAGCAATTATCACAGATAATACAAAAGTAATTAACACATTGAATTCACTTTGTATTGAAATGGATGATCGTTACGAATTATTGAAAAATGCTTTCGTTCGAAACATCAAAGAATATAACGCGAAATTTAAACAACGTAAATTAAATCCAGAAGCTGGTCACAGATTCTTACCATATATTGTATTAATCGTGGATGAGTTTGCAGATTTGATTATGACAGCTGGTAAAGAAGTAGAATTACCGATTGCTCGTTTAGCTCAATTAGCTCGTGCCGTTGGTATTCACTTGATTGTTGCAACTCAACGTCCGTCTGTAAATGTAATTACAGGAACAATTAAAGCCAATTTCCCAGGTCGTGTCGCTTTCCGTGTAACGTCAAAAATCGATTCGAGAACAATTTTAGACTCGCAAGGAGCTGATCAATTAATTGGTAAAGGTGATATGTTGTACACCACTGGAAACGAATTAATTCGCTTACAATGTGCGTTTGTTGATACACCAGAAGTCGATAAAATCACCGAATTTATTGGTGAACAACGTGGTTATCCAGATGCAATGCATTTACCAGAATATGTTGGGGAAGAAGGTGGATCTAATTTAGATATTGATTTATCTGATCGTGATGTACTTTTTGAAGATGCTGCACGATTGATTGTAATGAATCAACAAGGTTCCGCGTCTTTATTACAACGAAAATTAAAATTAGGATATAATCGCGCCGGACGATTGATTGATCAATTGGAAGCTGCTGGAATTGTTGGTCCTTTCGAAGGAAGTAAAGCAAGACAGGTATTGATACAAGATGACATGAGTTTGGAACAGTTGTTGAATAATTTGAACTAAAATTTATTAAAAACAGATAGAAAATTAAATTGTATGAAAAAGATAATCTATTCTTTCATACTCTTATTAATAGGGGTTGGAACATTAAACGCTCAATCAGCAAAACAAATCTTAGACAAAGTTTACGCTAAATATACCAACGCAAACTCGTATTACATCAAATTTGATTTTAGCCATAACGCAAATGGAAAATCAACAAGTCGTTCGGGAGAAGTTTTTGCAATGAAGCAAAAATTTAACTTGAATGTAGGCGATATCAACCAAATTTTTACAGGAACTAAATTATATACAATTGCAAAAGATGACAAAGAAGTAACTATTTCTGATGCATCTAACACAGATGATTTCTTAACACCAACTAAAGTTTTGAATACATATCGTACAGATTTCAGCTACACTTTAACAGATAAAAAAACGGTTGGAGGAAAAACAATTCAGTACATAAAATTAATGCCAACTAAAACTTCAACAATCAAATATTCGGTTTTAGGAGTCAATACAGCGAATAATGAAATCTACGATTACAAGGAATATGGTAAAAATGGTGATACAACATCAATCATTGTAAAAGATTACGTTCAAAATTTACTTATTCACAAAAGTTACTTTAACTTTGACCAAAAGAAATATAAGTCGCAAGGCTATATGATTACTCAATTATAATCAATGTTAAAAAAACTTGACTGGTATATAATCAAGACCTTTTTAGGTCCATTTTTTTTCATATTTAGTGTTCTATTTTTCATCTTTATCGTGCAATTTGCATGGCAACAAATGGAAAAATTTGTTGGAAAAGGTTTAGAATGGTACACTATTACCGAATTACTTTTTTGGTTAGGAATTAACGTTATTCAGCTTGTATTACCGCTTACAATCCTTTTGGGGTCTATTATGACCATGGGAGGTTTTGGAGAACGATACGAATTAGCTGCAATGAAAGCTTCTGGAATTTCACTTACCAGAATCCTTGCACCATTGTTTACGTTAGTTGCTTTAATGTCTGTCGGATTGTATTTTTTCGGAGACAAAGTAATGCCTTATTCCCAACAAAAAGCGCGAACAATGTACTTCAATATCTTACAAACCAAACCAACGGTAAGTATGAAAGAAGGCGTTTTTATCGAAACCGTTCCCGGATTTCAGATGAAAATAAATAAAGTTTCGGGTGAAAATTCAGAAAAATTAGAAGATGTTTTTGTTCATCAAAATGCACCGTTTGGTGAAAATACGATGACAATTATTTCTAAAAGAGGAAATCTTGCGCCAGACAAAAACGATAATCATTATCTAAAAATGGAACTTTTTGATGGAATTGCTTATACCGACAACATCAAAAATAAAAACTTTGATCAACGCAAACGTCAAGAAAATCAATATACTAAATTTGATACATTAAACTATTATATTGACATTTCGGATATTTTAAATTCTGGTAAAGACGAAGACCCAGGAAACTCTTATAAATATTTGGACGGAAAAGGTTTAAGACATCTTATCGATTCATTAAACACAGATTATAAGAAGTATTACAAAGATTTGAAAACGAATATGTTTAATCAAAACTATTTCTATTCAATCAAAATAAAAGATATTGATACGATAAAAACAAATATGATTTTTGACTTGAAAGAGCGAAATCGTCAAGAACAAGATCAAGTGCTTAATCAAGCTATACAAATGGTAAATCGTGATCAAGAAAATATGACGTTTTCTGAACAAGAAATTGTAAACAGAGAAAAGTTATATTCAAAAGTAAATATTCATTACCAACGAAATTTCTCGTATGCAGTAACATGTATTATTTTCTTTTTGATTGGATCATCATTAGGTGCAATCGTAAAAAAAGGAGGAATTGGAATGCCAGTTGTCATCTCAATTATCATTTTCGTTATTTATTTCATTCTTAATTTCTCGGCAGAAAATATGGCGAAAAACGGAAAATTAGATCCAACTTTTGCCGCTTGGGCAGCTAATATTATTGCGCTTCCGTTCTCTATTTTGTTTAGTTACAAAGCCAATCAAGATTCTGGATTATTTGATATCAGTATTTACGTTGATCCAATTGTAAAATACTTTAATAAGTTTAAGAAAACAAACAAAAACGAGGAGCATTCTCGTTATCAATAACATAAAACAATGGAAAATAGATCATCTCAATTAAACACAATTGAAGAAGCTTTAGAAGATTTAAAACAAGGAAAAGTTATCATTGTAGTTGACGATGAAGATCGTGAAAATGAAGGAGATTTCCTATGTATCGCCGAATTTGCAACGCCAGAAGTTATTAACTTTATGGTTACGCACGGACGCGGATTAGTTTGTACACCACTTACACAACAAAGATGTAAAGCATTAGGTTTGGACCTTATGGTTGGGCACAATACTGCAATTTACGAAACTAATTTTACGGTTTCTGTGGATCTACAAGGTCACGGATGTACGACAGGAATTTCGGCTTCTGATCGTTCTAAAACTATTCAAGCTTTAATTGACAAAAATACAAATCCAGATGATTTAGGAAAACCAGGACATATTTTCCCATTAATTGCAAAAGATGGTGGAGTTTTGGTTCGAATGGGACATACAGAAGCTGCTGTTGATTTGGCACGCATGGCAGGATATTATCCTGCTGGATGTATTGTCGAAATTTTGAAAGAAGATGGAGAAATGGCTCGCTTGCCAGAATTGTTAGAGATTGCAAAGAAATTTGATCTTAAAATTGTTTCGATTGAAGATTTGATTGCTTACCGATTAGAAAACGAATCATTAGTAAAACGTATCGAGCAATTTCCTGCAAAAACAAGATTCGGAGAATACGAATTAATCGCTTATCAACAAACAACAAATAATCAAGTTCACTTCGCTTTGAAAAAAGGAAAATGGACAAAAGATGATGTAGTTCCAGTTCGTGTAAAATCGACAAATAGCTACTATGATTTGTTTAGCGCTTTACAAAACGGCGAAACACCATTGTTAGAAAAAACAATGAACATCATTAATGAAGAAGAAAGAGGTGTTGTGATTTTTATTAATAATATTCAAAATTCTGAATTGATTGAACAAAAATTAGAGATTTTCAAAAGTTTTTCTGAAGGAAAATCAAAATCTGGTGTTTTACCAGCCGATGAAAAAGATCATGGAATTGGTTCTCAAATCATCAAAGATTTAGGCATCCAAAAAATGAATTTAATTACGCGTACTTTAGAAGAACCACATACAACACAATATGGTTTGGAAATTGTAAAATGTACTAAATTGTAAAAGATAATTTGTCCAATATATACAAAAGCAGTTCTGAAAAGAGCTGCTTTTTTTTTGTAGATTTAACTACTAATTATCACACCTATGAAAATAAAATTAATTACTTCTACAATCATTTTAATTATCATACTTTGTTTATCATGCTCAAAAGAGACCTGTAAACTTTTTTATGACTATGATGAAATAGAATGGTATAATTACAAACGTAATTTAGATAACATTCCTCCTGATTTAAAAAATAATGAATTTTTAATTGAAGTATTTCAAGGCACTACTTTTACAAAAATTAAAGATGTTAGTAAATTAAATTATTTATCAATAGATGATTTTAATAAATCTATCGTTCCTAATTCTAAATATGAACAATTAAATAAATTATTTTGTTACAACGAAAACAAAGGAATTGAAGGATTTACTACAGCTTGTATACCATTTTATAATGATATTTTGGTTTTCAAATAAGAAAGCAAAATAGTAGAAATAGCTAAAATTTGTTTCAAATGTTAGCAATCAACTTTTACAGAATCTAAAAGTAACACAGCAGCTTTTGGGGCATTTGATGAAATTATAAAACTAGAGAAAATACTGTATTCTAAATAAAATTTTCTGAAAAGAATTATTTAGCACAAAAAATTATTACAATAGAAAAAATTGAAACCGAATTTATTATTGATGATGGATTTACTTCTCCTAAAATAATTTCTAACTCTAATAATCTTTATTTAAATTTTAGAGTTGATGATGAAAACTATGATACAATTACTTTAAAATTTCTTAACAATCATCTATACAAAATAAATTATCCAGGAAATGAAACTCTTTATTATCATCCTTATAGTATTTACGGAATTAATTCGTCTGAGATTTATTTGATTAAAGATTCAGATTGGATAAATGAATTAAAAGAAATCGATAAAAACCATCCTTATTTTAATGAGGATAAATGGAATTCTTTAAATCATTATGTAATTACTTTTCACGATGATTTATTCGAGTGCATTGCTAAAAGCTTTGAAATTACAAATGATATAAATTTTGATATAAATGTATTATAAAAAAAGCTTCTCGCGATCGAGAAGCTTTCTTATTAATAATCACATAATATTTAATGTGCATAGCGTTTACGAGAAACAAAATGCAAAATTTTTTGAACTAATTTCGTGTTTTTGTATAAATTCCAATTCATTAATAAAACACTGAACAAAATTACTGCCAAACCATAAATCTGCAAATGAGTTACGACATCATCTGTAAAAAAATAACTCAATGCAACCGCTACAATCGGATTAACATAGGCATATGTAGAAACTTCCACAGCTGGACGATATTGTAACAACCAAACGTAAGAACCAAAAGCTAGAATAGAGCCAAAAGTTGTTAAATAAGCCATTGCCAACCAATCTTCTGTCGCTACATTCGCAAAATTGAAATTAGCATATTCTCCATTGAAGATTGCAACTGTATTAAACAAAACACCAGCAGTAATCATTTGCCAAGCCGTTTTGACCATGATGTTCAAATCTTCTTTTGGCTTTGTAACTTCTTTTTTCTGCTTTTCTGTTACATATTTTGAATACAAAGAACCTAACGTCCAAGCAATCGAACAAAAGATCAGAACAATCAACCCAATCATATTTAAGAACTGCTGATCTGCATCTGCGTGCACAGTGGTTGTTTGTTCATAGAATAACATCAGAACTCCAACAAAACCTAACAAAACACCTAAAATCGTAGGAATACTTGAAAAATTTTGTTTCCATTTCGGTTTATCTAAGACAATAAACCAAATTGCTGCCGATGCTGCCATAATTGCAACAATTCCACTTGGTAAAAATTGTTCGGACCAAATAATCCCAGCCATATCAATAAACAACAACATAAAACCTGTAAACATACATTGTTTCACAATTTGTTTATCCCACAGCTTGTAACCTTTCAACTTACAATATCCCATCAACATTGTGCTCGCCGCAATAAAGCGAAACGAACCCAAAATAAACGGACTAAAACCATGCAAAGCCTTATCTATAAAAAAATAAGTTGATCCCCAAACTACATAAACCACGAAATATGCTGCAATAATCAGCCACTTACTTGGTTGATTCCCTTTCATTCAATCTCTATTTTTTAAATCGTTGGTATAACGATATTTTGTTCTTCTTTTATTGTTTGTAAAACTATAGTTGTACGCGTAGAAGTGATTCCGCCAATTTTACTCAAATGTTTGCGCATCAATTCCACCAAACCTTCGTTATCAGAAGTTCTCACTTTGATTAGATAACCATCTTCTCCAGCAATATCATGAACCTCTAAAACTTCTGGAATTTCGGCAAGTTGTCTTCCTACTGTTTCATCACCGATAATATCTACGGTTTTGATAAACATATACGAAAGTAATTTTTGTCCAACTGCCACTGGATTTATTTTTGCGTGATAAGCCAAAATAACTTGCTTATTTTCAAGCTTTTTCACACGTTCTAATATTCCAGAAGGTGCCATTCCCAATTCTCTTGCGATATCTGCATTGTTAATGCGTGCATTATCTTGCATTAATCGCATGATTTTCAAATCAGTAGCATCTAAATTAAATTCTATCTTTTCCATTTCGACTGCAAAATTAAGACTATTTTGAATAATATTCAAAAAATATATTAAAATTTGTATCTTATTCTTGATATTATTTTAAACTGTAAATTAAATTCATTTTAAATTCCAAAAAAAACATCTTTATTCAAAAGAAAAGGCTGCTCAAAATTGAGCAGCCTTTCTATTATTTTAAAAAATTTTGGTTAGAGAATTAGTTTCCTCCTTCTTCCATTTTCTTTTTCAATGCAGCTAATGAATCAATATCTCCTAATGTAGAAGTTTCGATTGTGTTAGATGAATTGTTGTTGTTATTGTTATTAGATGATCTCTCAGCTTTAACTTCTTCCTCACGGAAAGTTGCTGTATGAGAAACTACTACACGACGGAATTCTTTGTTGAACTCGATAACTTTGAAAGATGTTTCTTCACCTTTTTTGATACGAGATCCGTCTTCTTTCTCTAATGTACGAGCTGGAGCGAAAGCTTCAACGTCAGCATCTTCAAATTGAACTGTAGCACCTTTGTCAAATACATCAACTGCAACTCCTGTGTGAACTGTACCTACTGCATATTTAGCTTCGTACTGATCCCATGGATTTTCAGTTAATTGTTTGTGACCTAAAGATAAACGACGAGCTTCTACGTCTAATTCTAAAACTACTACGTCTAAGATATCATCAACTGCACAGAATTCTGATGGGTGTTTGATTTTCTTAGTCCAAGATAAGTCAGAGATGTAGATTAATCCGTCAACACCTTCTTCTAATTCTACGAATACACCGAAGTTAGTGAAGTTACGAACTTTACCTTTGTGAGTAGAACCTACTGGGTATTTAGTTGTAATATCTGTCCAAGGATCTGGAGTTAATTGTTTGATACCTAAAGACATTTTTCTTTCTTCTCTATCTAAAGTTAAAACTACTGCTTCAACCTCATCACCTACTTTTACGAAATCTTGAGCAGAACGTAAGTGAGTAGACCATGACATTTCAGAAACGTGGATTAAACCTTCTACACCTGGAGCAACCTCAACGAATGCACCGTAGTCAGCTAAAACAACTACTTTTCCTTTAACTTTATCACCAACTTTGATATCAGCATCTAAAGCATCCCATGGATGAGCTTCTAATTGCTTAATACCTAATTGGATACGAGATTTATCTTCGTCGAAATCTAAGATTACAACGTTGATTTTTTGTCCATCTTCTAAGATTTCAGATGGGTGATTGATACGAGACCAAGATAAGTCAGTAATGTGGATTAAACCGTCAACACCTCCTAAGTCTACGAATACACCGTAAGATGTGATGTTTTTAACTTCACCTTCTAATACTTGTCCTTTCTCTAATTGAGCAACGATTTCTTTTTTCTGAACTTCGATATCAGCCTCGATTAACGCTTTGTGAGAAACTACTACGTTTTTGAATTCTGGGTTGATTTTAACAACTTTGAACTCCATAGTTTTTCCTACGAATTGTTCGTAATCACGGATTGGTTTAACATCGATTTGAGAACCTGGTAAGAAAGCTTCAATTCCGAATACGTCAACGATCATACCACCTTTAGTACGAGCTTTGATGTAACCGTTAACGATTTCTTGAGAATCGTGTGCTTTATTAACAGCATCCCATGCATTTAATGTACGAGCTTTTTTGTGAGATAAAATTAATTGACCATTTTTATCTTCACGTTGATCAACCATTACTTCAACAATATCCCCAACTTTCAAGTCTGAGTTGTAACGGAATTCGTTTAATGAAATAACACCTTCTGATTTGAAGTTGATATCTACGATAGCTTCTTTATCTGTAATACGTACAACTTGTCCTTTGAATACTTCATTCTCATGTAAGTCTTCTAAAGTTGTATCGTACATTTGCTCTAATTCAGCTTTTTCTTTACGATCTTCTTCGTTTAATCCTGATTCGAAAGATTCCCAATCAAATGATTCTGGCGCTACGTTTGCATTAGCAGACGCATCTAATACTGGAGTGTTTAATACAACTTCTTGTACCTCCTCTTGTTTTGTTTCTTTAGACATAATTCTAAAAATTTGTATCTCAATCTATTTTATTTCGGAATCTTCAAATGCAAATAAATGACCGAGAGATGTTTAACTTAATAATTAATCGCTTGATTCCTAAACCATTTTAGCGAGTGCAAAGATAAACAATTATATTTTAATATTTGGAATAATTTTAGATTCAACTCAAAGAAATTTAAGATTTTATAAAGAAATTACACACTTGTTTATTCGTAACTTGTAATCGAATCTCAACTTTATGGATAGTCTAAAGAAAATAAAACGATTTTCTAAAATCGTAAAAGTCGTTTCTAAATATGGTTTTGAAGAAATTCTTTCTCGCGGAAACGATTTATTTCATTCTGACCAAAACAACGAATTTTTCAACCAATCATTCAATCAACGTTTCCGAATGGCTTTGGAAGAACTTGGTCCGACCTATATAAAATTTGGACAATTATTGAGTAATCGAAAAGATTTGGTTCCCGAATCTTTGGTTGAAGAACTAAAAAAATTACAAGATAATGTTCCGCCAGAAGAAATTGACATCAAACAAAAAATTAGAGACGAATTTGGAATAGAACCTGACGAACATTTTCTTTTTATAGAAGAACAACCTTTTGCTGCAGCAAGTATTTCGCAAGTTTATCGCGCAACTTTATTAAATGGTGAAAAAGTTGTTTTCAAAGTAAAACGATCTAATATTCAGAAAATAATTGAATCTGATTTAGCCCTGATTCGAGATATTGTTCATTTTTTGGAAAAAAAATATGAGAAACTTCAAAAATTATTCATTTCTGAAATCGAAAAATCATTTGAAAATTCAATTCTGAAAGAACTTTCATTAACTAATGAATTTCAAAATATTGAACGATTCAGGAAAAACTTCGAGAATAGTAAAGATGTTTATGTGCCAAAAACGTACGAAGATTATTCGAACAACAATTTTCTTTGCATGGAATTCATAGAAGGTTTCAAGGTAAATGATGTTGAACAGTTAGAAGCTTTAGGAGTTGACCCGAAAAAAATCGTACAGAAAGGTTTTGATATTTATTTGAAACAATTACTTGATGATGGATTTTTTCATGCTGATCCACATCCCGGAAATATTTTTATTTTAAAAGATGGACGTTTAGCTTTTATAGATTTTGGTTCGATGGGAATTTTAGCCATCAACGAAAAAGAAGCTTTAGAAAATGTAGTGATTGATTTTGGATTAAAAAATCCGAAACGAATTGTTCGTTCACTCAAAAAAATGGCAATTAAACATTATATCGAAAACGAAAAACAATTAGAACGTGATATTGCAGATATTTTCGATTATTTAGAATACAATACTGTTGATACGATAGAAGTTCAAATCATCATCAAAAAATTCAATCATATTCTGCAACGAAATCATGTTTTATTACCCGAATATGTTTACATTTTACTACGCGGAATTGCACTTATAGAAGGAATTGGACAACAATTACATGCTGATCTTAATGTACAACGTTCAATGCGTCCGTATGCGGTAAAATTGGCTCGACAAAAATTTCATCCAAAATATTTGAGTAAAAAAGCAATTGATAATTTCAAAGATATTCAAGATTTAATCAACGATTTACCAGAAGACACCTTAAAATTAATTGAAAAAGTAAACAATGATAAATTGGCTTTAAACTTCAAGATTGACCAAATAGATAATATTCAGAAATTAATAAAAGATAGTATCAATAAACTTGTTTTAGCTATTCTTACTTTAGCTTTTGGAATTGGAGCAAGTATGCTTGCGAATACGACTGTTCGTCCCATAGTTTTGGATATGCCGTTACTTTCTTGGATTGGCTATTTGTTATCTATTTTTACAGCTGGTTGCATCATTATATTGGTTTTTAGAAAGAAATAATTTTAATCCTAATTTCATAAAAATAAAATAGCCACCTCAATGAGGTGGCTATTTCTATTGTAAGCTATTCAAGAATTATTTTTTCTTTTTTGTAGCTGGTTTTACAACTTTAGTTTCTGTAACTACCGCTGTTTTTGGTAATACCTCAACACGTCTGTTTTTTTGGTAACACTCTTCAGTGTTTTCAGTACATAATAATTGAGATTTTCCTAATCCACGAGGAGTTAAACGAGCTTTATCAACTCCACCTCTTTCAGCTAAAATATTAACTAACGCTTGAGCACGTTTTAAAGATAATGTTTTGTTGTAAGCATCTTTACCTCTTTGATCAGCATGTCCGTCAATGTAGAAGTTTTTCGCTTTTAAATCATCAGAATTTAAAATTTGAGCTGCTACACGTACGTCTTCGTAAGAAGAAGGAACAATTTTATCAGAGTTGTACTCGAATAAGATGTTAGATAAACGTTTTGCTACGTGAACTTCTGTCCATGGACATCCGTTATTTTCTTTTGGTCCTTTTTCTGTTGGACAAGCATCATCTTTATCAGGAATACCATCTCCGTCTGTATCAGGACAACCTTGGAATTCAGCTAAACCTGGTTCGTTTGGACAAGCATCATCTTTATCTAAGATTCCATCACCATCTGTATCTGGCCAAGGACATCCGTTATTTTCTACTGGACCAGCAACTTCTGGACAAGCATCATCTTTATCTGGAACTCCGTCACCATCTGTATCTGGACAACCTTGGAATTCAGCTAAACCTGGTTCGTTTGGACAAGCATCATCTTTATCAAAGATTCCGTCTCCATCTGTATCTGGACATCCGTTTGTAGCAGGATCTCCTGTAGCGATACCTGGAGTATCTGGACATGCATCTTCGTCATCAGGAATACCATCATTATCTCTATCTTGTTTTCCGAAACGAAAAGTAACACCTACTGTGTGTTGGAAGAAATCGAAATAATTGTTTCCTCCGTAAGCTGGTAACCAGTTGTAATCAGAAGCAACATTTAAACCGAAGTTCTTAGTAAACCAAAAGTTAATACCACCTCCTAAAGAAGCTACAAAGTGATTTTTCTCTAAATCTTCTGCTTCAGTAATTTGGTATGTACCTCCATTTTCGTTACCGTAGTAAGCTGTCAATGGAAATTGTAATCCTGTGTAATCGTATCTGTGGTAACCAGCACCTACACGGATATATGGATCAAACCAAGAATCTTCTTTTAAGATATAACCATTAGCTAACTTATAACGTAAACCTAAACCAGCGTTAATGAATAACTCATCTTTAATAGCTAATCTGTTGTTATCAACTTCACCTACAGAAGCAGTTAAATCAACATCAAAAGATCTGTTTAAGTTACGAATAATAGATAATTTAGATAAAGGAGGAACGATATCCCAATTATCTGTTTTGAAATACTGGTTGAATGGTCCAGTCACTGAGTTGTGATCAACTGCGTGAGCACCAACTGTAATTGCCCAAGGATTCTTAGAATTCTGAGCATCTACAAAAGAATTACCCGCTAGGAATAATACTACTGCAGATAATAATAGATTAAACTTTTTCATTATCAAATATTTAGCGTTTTAAATATATTAAATTTTACTTAATTTTATACAATTATAAGACAAATTTAAGAATTCTTTATCATTCTATCCAAATCTCTTTTCAAATCTTTTCCTTTTATTGTGTTTCTTTTGTCAAAAAGTTTCTTCCCTTTTGCCAAATATATCTTCAATTTTGCCAACCCTTTATTGTTTATAAATAGCGTGGTTGCTACAATCGTTAATCCAGTCTCTTTCGTTTTGCGTTCTAATTTTCTCAACTCAGATTTTTGTAATAAAAGTTTTCTGTCTCGTCTAGTTTTATGATTAAAGTATGTTCCCCAATCATATTCGTCAATAAACATATTGACAATATAGAGTTCTCCATCCTTCATTTGACAAAAACTTTCGGTAATCGAAGCTTTTCCCATTCGGATAGATTTTATTTCAGTCCCAAATAATTGGATGCCGGCTTCGTAAGAATCTAATAATTCATACTCAAACCTTGCACGTTTATTCTTAATCGTAACTTCTTTCTGCACTTTATTTTATTCCAATTAAAATTTGTAACTTTGCCGGAAGGTCAAACAAACATCATACCAAAAATTATGTTAAATGTTTCTAATTTATCGCTTCAATTCGGCAAGCGTGTACTTTTCGACGAAGTTAATATAAAATTTACAAATGGCAACTGTTACGGGATAATTGGTGCCAATGGAGCAGGAAAATCTACTTTCTTAAAAATATTATCAGGTGAAATCGATCCAACTTCAGGACAAGTTAGTCTTGAAAAAGGAAAACGTATGTCTGTTTTAGAACAGAATCACTTCAAATATGACGAATATACAGTATTGGATACTGTTTTACGTGGAAATAAAGTATTATACGATATTAAAGAACGTATGGATGCTTTATATGCTAAACCAGATTTTTCTGAAGAAGATGGTATCAAAGCAGGAGAATTAGGTGTCGTTTATGAAGAAATGAACGGATGGAATGCAGAATCTGATGCTGCTACATTATTATCGAATGTAGGAATTGATTCGGATATGCATTATACATTAATGGGAGATTTAGATAATAAAGCGAAAGTTCGTATTTTGATTGCTCAAGCTTTATTTGGAAATCCTGACGTGTTAATCTTAGATGAGCCTACCAACGAATTGGACGTTAATACAATTCAATGGTTAGAGGATTTCTTAGGTAATTTCGAGAATACTGTAATCGTTGTATCGCACGACCGTCACTTCTTAGACGCAGTTTGTACGCATATTTGTGATTTAGATTTCTCTAAATTAAACCTATATTCTGGTAACTATACATTCTGGTACGAGTCTTCTCAGTTAGCTGCAAAACAACGTGCGCAACAAAACAAAAAAGCAGAAGAAAAGAAAAAGGAATTACAAGATTTCATTGCTCGTTTCTCTTCTAACGTTGCTAAAGCAAAACAAACGACTTCTCGTAAAAAAATGATCGAGAAATTAAATATCGAAGATATCAAACCTTCTTCTCGTCGATATCCAGCACTTATCTGGGAACAATCGCGTGAGGCTGGTGATCAAATCTTAGAAGTAAACAATTTATCTGCTTCTGTAGATGGAGAAGTTTTATTTAAAGATGCGAACATCAACTTGAAAAAAGGTGATAAAATTGGTATTTTCTCTCGTAACTCGAAAGCAGTTTCTCAATTTTTCGAAATTCTTTCAGGAAAAGCTCAGCCAGATTCTGGAGATTTTACTTGGGGAATTACAACAACACAAGCGTATTTACCTTTAGATAATACAGATTTCTTCAAAGAAGATATCAACTTGGTTGATTGGTTACGTCAATATACAGAATCAGACGATGAACGTCACGAAGAATTTATGCGTGGTTTCTTAGGGAAAATGTTATTCTCTGGAGACGAAGCTCTTAAAAAATCTTCTGTTTTATCAGGAGGTGAAAAAATGCGTTGTATGTTCTCTCGCATGATGTTATTACGTGCAAACGTATTATTGTTAGACGAGCCAACAGGTCACTTAGACTTAGAATCGATTACAGCATTGAATAATTCTTTGGTTAATTTCAAAGGAACAATTTTAATGGGTTCTCATGACCACGAATTGATTCAAACAACTTGTAACCGTATTATCGAGTTAACTCCAAACGGAATCATCGATCGTTATATGACGTATGATGAATTCTTAGATGATCCAAAAGTAAAAGAATTAAAAGCAAAATATTACGCTTAATAATTTCTTTCACCATATTTCTAAAAATCCAGAAGGTTCTACTTTCTGGATTTTTTTATTCATAAATTATTCTATCTTTGAGTTAGAATTTTTCGCATGATTCAACTTCCTACCATATTACTTTATCTCGTTATTGCATTGATTATTTTTCTAATCATTATGATTACATATTTAATCCATTCATTAAAATCTGAGAAAAAAATAAGTCATGAACAAACGCAGCGTTTAGACAATTTATCTACAAAAGTTGACGAGTTAAAACTAGAGTCATACGAAGCAAAATTGAATCCACATTTGTTCAAAAACATACTTAATTCTATTCAGTCAAATGCTTATCAAACCTATTATACTATTGATAAATTGGCAAATGTGTTGGATTATATTTTGTACGAAAGCAAAGACAATTTTGTGACGATAAAAGATGAAATAGATTTCACTAAAAACTTTATTGAAATTAATAAAGTAAAAGTTTCGCCTTTGTTTGATTTTCAAGTTAAAACGAAAATTGATGAAACTTCACCTTATTATCAAGAAAAAATTATCTTACCTTTATTAAGTATTGATTTTATTGAAAATGCTTTCAAACACACCGATTTTCAACAAGCCAATTCATTTATAAAAATTATGCTTGAACTGAATAATAAATCATTTCAAATTCAGGTAATGAATAAAATTTCTCCAAAAAATAGTTTGAAAAAAGAAACTGGCGGACATGGAAGTCAATCATTAGAACACCGCTTGAAAATGGTTTACGACGACGATTTCTCACTTTCTAAAACAATTGAACAAGATATTTTTGTAGCCAACTTAAAAATAAATCTACATGAGTTTTACACTAAAATGCATACTAATTGACGACGAAATTCTTGGGTTAAAGTACCTGAAAATGTTGTGTGAACAAATGGAAGACATCGAAGTTGTGAAAGCTTATGTTGATCCTGAATTATTCATTAACGAAATCGAAAATCTTGATTTTGACTTTTGTATTTTAGATATCGAAATGCCTAAAATTAATGGTTTACAAATCGCTAATTTATTAAAAGAAAAACCGTTTATTTTTTCCACTGCTTATAAGGAATATGCTGTTGATGCTTTTGATTTAGATGCGACAGATTATATTCAAAAACCAATCAAAAAAGAGCGTTTACAACAAGCTGTTGACAAAGTAAAAAAACGTTTGCAAAATAATTTTTCGACACCAAATAATTTTGTACAATTAAATTCGGATAAAGGAAAAATTTTGTTGCAGTTTAATCAAATTTTGTACATTACAACTTCTAGTGTTGACAGCCGTGATAAAGTGGTTTATTATCAAGATTTATCGTTCTTGATTTTAAAAACATTACACTTGATTCATTGTCAGAAATGTTACCCGAAAAAGATTTTGTTCGCATCAATAAACGAGAAATAATTAGCTTACATCATATTAAATATTTTCACTCAGACAATGTTACTTTAGATGTTTTATCAAAAGAAAATAAAGAAATTAATTTGGTGTTAAGTGAAGTTTACAAAGCTAATTTTATTGCTCAAATTTCAATTTGATTACAAAAAAAATCCATTTCATTACATTTTACTCAAGTTTAAAAAATATTGATATTTTTCTGTAAATTAATTTCTGACTTTTGTTGAAAATTAACGCCATGAAAAAATCGACAAGAAATTCAATTTTTTATATCGTAACCATTCTACTTTGTTCAATCATGATGTATTTTATTGTGATTAAAGCAGAAGAAATGGAAGCTGGAAAACATGTTGTTCATGCTGCAAATGGAAGCAATTACTTCAATGATTTCATCAACAGTATTACACACAATATTGGACACCCTCTTGCTATTTTATTAGCACAAATTGTGACCATTATATTTACCGCAAGAGTTTTTGGATGGATATTTAATAAAATTGGACAACCAACTGTAATTGGAGAAATTATTGCAGGTATTTTCCTTGGTCCTTCTTTCATTGGAATGCATTTCCCAGAGTTTTTTGGTGATCTTTTCCCAAAAGAATCGTTAGGAAACTTAGAATTTATCAGTCAAATCGGTTTGATTCTATTCATGTATGTCATCGGAATGGAATTAGACCTGAAAGTGCTAAAGAAAAATGCACAAGACGCCATAGTTATTAGTCACGCAAGTATCATTATTCCATTTACACTTGGTTTGGCTTTGGCTGGATTAATTTATATGGAATTTGCTCCAGAAGGAATTAACTTTTTATCATTTGCCCTTTTTATCGGAATTTCGATGAGTATTACAGCCTTTCCCGTTTTGGCTCGTATTGTACAAGAACGCGGAATTAGTAAAACTCGTTTAGGTTCTATTGTAATTACTTGCGCTGCTGCCGACGATATCACGGCTTGGTGTTTATTAGCTGCGGTTATCGCCATCGTAAAAGCTGGATCATTCGTCAGTTCATTATATGTTATTTTACTAGCTATTGTTTACGTTATCGCGATGGTTCGTTTCGTTCGCCCTTTTCTAAAGCGCATTGCAGACGTACATTCGAGTAAAACAACGCTTACAAAACCTATCATAGGAATCTTTTTCTTGGTCTTAATTATTTCTTCATACTTAAGCGAAATCATTGGAATTCATGCATTATTTGGAGCTTTTTTAGCTGGAACAATTATGCCAGAAAATGTAAAATTCAGAAATTTATTCATCGAAAAAATAGAAGATGTTTCATTAGTTTTATTACTTCCACTATTCTTTGTTTTTACAGGTTTAAGAACGCAAATTGGATTATTAGATAGTCCACATTTATGGCAAACAGCGGGATTGATTATTTTGGTTGCTGTAACAGGAAAATTTGTTGGAAGTGCAGTCGCCGCAAAGTTTGTAGGACAAAATTGGAAAGATAGTTTGACCATCGGTGCTTTGATGAATACACGAGGTTTGATGGAATTAGTCGTGTTAAACATTGGATATGATTTAGGTGTCTTAACACCAGAAGTTTTCGCTATGATGGTGATAATGGCTTTGGTCACAACTTTTATGACAGGTCCAGCTTTAGATTTAATCAATTGGATTTTTCGAAAACAAAAGACAGAAAATGAACTTTCTGAAATTAGTCAAAGTCAGAAATATAAAATATTAATTGATTTTCAAACACCTGAAAAAGGTGCTGAATTGTTACGAATAGCTAATAGCTTTATCAAAAAACAAGACGAAAACTCACTTGTTTCGGCAATTCATGTGATGAAAAGTAGCGAAGTGCAACATTTCAATCTTGAAGATAGAGAAGCAGAAATTTTCGAACCGATTATTGAGGTTTCCAAAGAATTACATCAAGATGTAACGACAATGTTCAAAGTTTCTACAGATATGGTTTTTGAGACAATTGATATTGCACAAAAAGGTGATTACGATTTAATGTTGATGGGTGTTAGAAATTCTATTTATTCGGGTTCGTTATTAGGAAATATTTTAGGATTTACGACAAAAATTATCGATCCAGATATTTTGATTGGTCAAGTTACTGGAAAAGAAAACATGTTTGATCATTCAATTTTCAACGAAAGAACGAAACAATTATTGAACAAATCAACAGTTCCTGTTGGAATTGTTTTGGACAAAAATTTTACTAAAGCGGAGAAAGTTTTTCTTCCTCTTTTTGGAAATAAAGATGCCGATTTACTGAAATATGCACAACGTTTAATATCAAATAGCGAATCTCAAATTATTATTGTAGACGTAAGCGGTTACACGAAACGTCATTCAGAAGTAAAAGAAATTATTCGTAGTATCGAAAATATTGCTCCAAATCATATTAGTCTTTCGTACAAACAACAATTGGATAAAGAGTTTTTGGATGAAATGGATTTGATGATGATTAGTATGGAAAGCTGGAAAAACCTTATCGAAACGAAAAGCATTTGGATTTCCAATGTACCAACCACTTTGATTATTTCTGAGTAGAGGAAAATTAATTATATTAGTGGTTTTTAATGATAGATTTAGATTAAATATTTTTTTTATTTTAGTTGTACAAAAAAATAAAATCTACAATTTAATAAACCTAAAAAAAATGTATAAAATTTTATTACTTAAACTTACTTTAATTATTTCAACAATCTGTTTTGGTCAAAAAATAATTGTTAATAACCAAGAGTATACAGGAAGATTGACTTGGGATGATTTCAAAGGGAAAATTGACAATAACTCTTCTTTTACAGCTTACACTTCTTATAAGTTTCGTACAAAAATAGAAAGTGTAAAAACTGAAGGGGATTCAATTACCATCAATGGTTTTGAAATTATCTTAGAATTAGATCAAACTAAATCGTGGGCAAAAATGAATAAAGTCACAGACAATCTATTGATTCATGAGCAAGGACATTTTGACATAGGAATTTTAACTATTAAAGAAATATTAAAAAAGTATAAAACAACAAAATTTACTACGAGTAATTTCAATATAACTCTTCAAAATTTAATTAAAGAAGTTTCAAAAAAATATAATGATATGGCAATTAAATATGATAAAGAAACAAACCATTCTGCAAATGTAGTTCAGCAACAAAAATGGAACATTTTCTTTTCTAAACAGTTATCTATATACGATTAATCTTTAATAAGAGTTTAAACAAAAAAAATCCGTTCAATAGTTTTGAACGGATTTTTTTTATCTTAATTAGAATAAACTCTTAAACATCAATTTTTGCATAGTGTGCATTTTTCTCGATAAACTCACGACGAGGCGGTACATCATCACCCATCAACATAGAGAACACGCGATCTGCTTCTGTCGCATTATCAATTGTTACTTTACGCAACGTTCTGTGCTCTGGATTAAGAGTTGTATCCCATAATTGCTCTGCGTTCATTTCCCCAAGACCTTTGTATCGTTGAATTGTAACTCCTTTACCAGAACCATCTGTAGAAAATTCTGCAGTTAAACGTTCACGATCTTTTTCATCCCAAGCATATTCTGCTTTCGCTCCTTTTTTGATTAAATATAAAGGTGGCGTTGCAATATAAATATGTCCTTGCTCAATCAATTCTTTCATGTAACGGAAGAAGAATGTCAAAATTAATGTCGCGATGTGAGAACCGTCGACATCGGCATCGGTCATAATCACAATTTTATGATAACGCAATTTCGAAATATTAAGCGCTTTCGAATCTTCTTCAGTTCCAATTGTTACACCTAAAGCTGTATATATATTTTTAATCTCTTCGTTATCCAAAACTTTGTGCGCCATCGCTTTTTCAACATTTAAGATTTTACCACGTAATGGTAAAATTGCTTGAAAATGACGATCACGACCTTGTTTTGCCGTTCCTCCGGCAGAATCTCCCTCGACTAAGAATAACTCAGACTCTTCTGGTTTACGAGAAGAACAATCCGCTAATTTTCCTGGCAATCCACTTCCTCCCATTGGGTTTTTGCGTTGTACCATTTCACGAGCTTTCTTCGCTGCCTGACGAGCTTTTGCTGCTAAAATTACTTTATCAACAATTTGTTTTGCTTCTGTTGGATTTTCTTCTAAGAAATTCGTTAACATTTCTGCCACGATTTTATCAACCGCAGGAGAAACCTCAGAGTTTCCTAATTTCGTTTTCGTTTGACCTTCGAATTGAGGCTCCATTACTTTTACCGAAATCACTGCTGTTAATCCTTCACGGAAGTCATCTCCAACGATTTCAACTTTTTCTTTTGCAAGATTAAAGTTTTCTTCAGCATATTTTTTCAATGTACGTGTCAATGCACGACGGAAACCAGATAAATGTGTTCCACCTTCGTGTGTATTGATGTTATTTACATACGAATGTACATTTTCGTTATACGATGTATTGTATCGCATTGCAACCTCAACTGGAATTCCATCGCGTTCACCTTCCATGAAGATTACTTTGTCCATAATAGATTCGCGGCTACCGTCGATAAACTCAACAAATTCTTTTAATCCTTCTTCAGAATGAAAAGTTTCTGTTACAGGATTTCCATCAGCATCTTTTTCGCGTTCATCAACCAATACAATATTGATTCCTTTGTTCAAGAAAGCTAACTCACGCAAACGATTTGCTAAAGTAGAATAGTTATATGTTTGTACTTCTTGGAAAATTGTATCATCTGGCGTAAAAGTTACTGTTGTACCACTTTTATCAGTCGTTCCAACTTCTTTTACATCGTACAAAGGTTTCCCTTTCGAATATTCCTGAATATATTGTTTTCCGTTCTTGAAAACTTCTGCCGATAAATGGTTAGAAAGTGCATTAACACACGAAACTCCAACACCGTGCAAACCTCCAGAAACTTTGTACGTATCTTTATCAAACTTACCACCTGCACCAATTTTCGTCATTACAACTTCTAATGCAGATTTTCCTTCTTTTTTATGTAAGTCGACAGGAATACCACGTCCGTTATCTTCGACACGAATCGAGTTTCCTTCTAAAATTGTTACCTTGATTGTATCACAGTATCCTGCTAAAGCTTCATCAATAGAGTTATCAACAACCTCGTAAACTAAGTGGTGTAATCCTCTAACTCCGACGTCTCCAATGTACATCGATGGACGAAGACGTACGTGCTCCATTCCTTCTAACGCTTGGATATTATCCGCCGTATATGTGTTATTACTCATAATATGTCTCTAACTTTTTAAAACAAACAAATATAGTGAATTTTGACGAGAAAACCTCTTAAAAAGAACTTAAAGTATTGGATAAAATAACGTTTTAAAATTTAATTTTTGGATTAATTCAATAATTATTGTGTTTAAACTTTTTTACTAAGCAAAACGTGATATAACTCTTTAATCTCTTTTTATTTTCATTTTTTTCTTGATAAAAAAACGAAACAAAAAAATCAAGGTTATAAATCTTTGACTAAAAATTATCAACACTTCGATAATGATTTAAAAATTCACATACGTTCATTAAATCATTTATAACCTACGCTTATTCAATTTTATTAACGTCAAAGCTTTAAATACCATTATTTTTAAACCTTAAAAAAAAGAAAAATAGCTGAATAATTAAAAATCACTATTTGAAAGTTTAAACAAGATTATTGTTAAAATAAAAAACCGAAATCAAATTGATTTCGGTTTTCAAGTATATAATTTCTATAAATTAAATATCTTTCTTTTCTAAATAAACGACTTTCTTCGTTTCGAAGAAATCTTCGTCAAAAAAGTTTTGAATATCAAACAAAACAGCATTTGGAAAACCTGCTAATTCTTCTGTCAAATCACCTCCTTTTAGATATAATAAGCCATTAGGAAAAGGATTAATCGCTTCTTTTTTAAATTTTCCTCGAATCCATTCTGCGAATCTTGGCATTGCTGTCACCGCACGAGAAACCACAAAATCGTATTTATCTGTTAATTCTTCGGCACGTTTTTGTTCTGCTTTTACGTTCGTCAAACCTAAACCGTCAGCCACACCTTTTACAACCTTGATTTTTTTTCCGATAGAATCTACCAAATGAAACTGAACATTCGGAAACAAAATTGCCAACGGAATTCCTGGTAAACCACCTCCAGTTCCTACATCCAGAACAGAAGAACCATCTGCAAATTCCATCACTTTTGCAATCGCTAAAGAATGTAAAATATGGTTCGTATAAATTTCATCAATATCTTTTCGAGAAACAACATTGATTTGATCGTTCCATTCTTTGTACAAATCACCAACTTTCGAAAATTGTTCGATTTGTTTTTCCGTTAAATCAGGAAAATATTTTAAAATTAAATCAATCATTGCTTAAATAATTTCTGAAACTCGCTGACAAACGTAATCTAACAACTTTGTATCGTCTTCTGTAAACGGATTAATTTTATGCGAATCGATATCAATTTGACCAATATTTTCTCCATTTTTGAAAATTGGAACAACAATTTCAGCTTTCGTTTCAATTGAACAAGCCAAATAATTATCTTGTGCATAAACGTCTGGCACAACAAAAGTTTCGTTAGATTCTGCCACTTGCCCACAAATTCCTTTACCATAAGGAATTATTGTATGATCGGTAGCTGCACCAACATAAGGTCCAAGTTTTAGTTCATTTTTATCTCCATTCTTGAAATAAAATCCCACCCAATTATAGTATTCAACTTCGTCACTCAACAATTGACAAATCTTTTGTAATCTATCTTCCGTAGAAATTGCGCTATCAATTATGACATCCACGCGTTTATGTAAATCTTGCATTTTGTTACTTCTAAAAAAGCAAATTTATTGATTAATCATAACTTAATCAAAAGTTGACGTTTTTCATTTATATTTGTTCAAGATTTTTTAACCAAATGAAAGAATTTAAACCTTTATTGTTATTCCTTGCACGTTTTTTAGGAACTTACATTATTTTAAGTTTAGCTTATAAATTGTATTTGGATCAATATTTACCGCACAATACCCCTGATCCATTTACAAAATTAACATCTGATGTAACAGCTTTTGGTTTGAACAAATGTGGTTTTTTTACTTTTTCTAATATTGCAGAAAATCAGCCTTGGATGCGTTTGGTAATGGACGGACAAGTGGCGTCTATTGTAAATGAAGGTTGTAATGCGATTTCTATTCTGATAATTTTCGTAGCGTTTATCGTTGCTTTTTACACGAATTTCAAACAAACTTTTTTGTTTATTTTATCTGGTTTAGCAATTCTTTTTGTGATGAATATTTCGAGAATTATGTTGTTAAATTATATTTTTAGATACCACGCAGAATATGGTAAAATGGCACACGATTATCTGTTTCCTGCAATTATTTATGGTTCAATCGTGATTCTTTGGATTGTTTGGATCAAATTTTTTGTAACAAAATACAATAAGCAAAATGCTAAATAAATATTTACGTTACGCAATTGCAGTTTTACTTGTTTTTGGATTAATATTAGTCCGAAAATTTGAAGATGTTTTATTTTATGATCCTTTCCTAAAATACTTTCATTTTGTTGGTCATTCAAAATTCCCTGAAATTGATTTACCAAAATTGAACGCAAGTCTGATGGTTCGCTATCTAATCAATACATTATTAACGGTATTAATTGTTTGGTTTATTTTCTGGAAAAAAAGTTACGTTAAATTCTCTATCATTATTATGATTATTGGATTAATCGTTCTTTTACCAATCTATAATTATTTGATTTCAACACATTTTTCATCAGGCGAAATGGTTTTCTTTTATGTGAGAAGATTTCTCATTCAGCCCATGTTTTTATTAATTTTAGTTCCTTGTTTTTATTACCAAGAAATACAACATAAAAAAACGGTCGAAAATTAATTTTCGACCGTTTTTTATTTTTTATTTTGACTTTGAAAAATATCTTCCAAAAATTTTATTTTTTCTTCTTCAGACATCGGTTTTTCTCCATTATCATTTAAAGTAATCCCTGTTAATTTATTATTACGAACCGAAAATAATAAATATGAATTTAAATCTATATTTCCTTTTACTTTCTCCTTAAATATTCTCCAAATTATATAATTAGAGTTTCTCTTTAATTCTGATACTAATACTTTTTCTCCGGTTTTCCAATAATCAGTCTCCCATTTATAATATTTCTCTAAAAGTTCACTTTCAGACAAACCTGTTTCATAAAATTCATATTTTTCTGGTTTCGCTACGACAATCATTAAGCTAACATCGGTTTTCTTATTAACAAAATGATATTGACTTGAACTTTTAAGTTGTCCTTTATGTTCCCATTTTCCAGGGAATTCAAAATATTCTTCATTAATGATATAATGAGAAACTTTTTGAGCATTAACAAAATTTGAAAAAAATAATATTACAAAAAGAAATGTAATTTTTAAAAAACTATTTGCTTTCATAATTACAATCCCGATTCTTCTTTTTCTTGTTGCGCATCTAACTTTGCTTGCTCTTTTGCAGCTGCTTCTTGTGCTTTTTGTTCTGCAACTTTACGTTTTTCTTCGTTTGCAATTTCTGCATTCGCTTTGTTCACTGCTTTGTATTTGTACAACCAACCTAAGAATCCACCAAGTATAAATCCAACTCCAGCACCTCCTGTTATTCCGACTAAAAATTCTTTGTCCGCAAATAATCTTGAGATATCTAAATTTGTAAAATAGTACATTGCAACGCTAATCGCAATCAACAAAAATCCAATAAAAGTAGAATAGGTCATCGTTATATGTTTTTAAAATAAATCTTGTAACATTCTTTGGCGAACAGCTTCGTACAAAATCGCTCCAGCCGCAACCGAAACATTCAGTGAAGCAGTTTGTCCAGCCATAGGCAATTTAATAATTTTATCCGAAATTTTAATAATAGAATCCGAAACTCCATCTTCCTCACTTCCCATCACAATAGCTGCAGGAACAGAGAAATCTGCATCATAAATAAATTCTGCTGATTTTTCAGAAGCACTAAAAATTGAGATTCCAGCCGATTGTAAATATTTAATAACATTCACTAAATTTCCTTCTTTACAAACCGGAATATTGTACAACGCTCCTGTCGAAGTTTTGATCGCATCTGCATTTACAGAAGCCGAACCTTTTGCTGGAATAATAATTGCATCAACACCAACACATTCTGCTGTACGAGCGATTGCACCAAAATTACGAACATCAGAAACACGATCTAAAATCAAGATAAAAGGTGTTTTTCCTTGTTCCCAAATTTGAGGTAATACATTTTCGATTGAATCAAATTCGATTGGCGAAATAAATGCATAGACTCCTTGGTGATTTTTTCCTGTAAAACGATTTAGTTTTTCTACAGGTACATAACTTACAGGAATTTCATATTCAGTGATTAATTTTCTCAATTCAGAAAAAATTTCACCTTGTAAACCTTTTTGAATAAAAATTTTGTCGATTGTTTTCCCTGCTTCAATCGCTTCTATTACTGGTCTTAAACCAAAAATTCCCGCTTCGTTTTTCATAAGTGCAAAGATAAAAAATTATACGTAACTATTTACCTATCCTTCTCTTCAATTGTTGTAAATAATTTGGAAAGCTCATATACAACATGCAACCAATAACAATTAGCGAAATCATTGAGATTAAATTTAGTTTGATATGAACAATTTTTGACACAAAAACAACCACCAAAACAACATTAAATAAAGTTTGGAAATAAAAATGTTGCGCAATTTTTCGTCCAAAATCTGATTTGCTATACGAAGCAAAAAACATAAAAAGCACTAAAATTGTAAAAATTAAACTAATTTTCATTCTAAAAAAAATCACTAAATTTGAAAGGTTAAATATACTCAAAATGCAACAATATCACGATTTATGTAAAAAGGTTTTAGCAGAAGGCGCTTTTAAAGAAGACAGAACGGGAACAGGAACTAAAAGTATTTTTGGTTACCAAATGCGTTTCGATTTGTCGAAAGGTTTCCCTTTGGTGACGACTAAAAAATTACATTTAAAATCGATTATCTACGAATTGTTGTGGTTTTTGAAAGGTGATACGAATATCAAATATTTAACAGATAATGGTGTAAGAATATGGAACGAATGGGCTGACGAAAATGGTGATTTAGGTCCTATTTATGGTCATCAATGGCGTTCATGGGGGAAACCAAATGGAGAAGTTGTTGACCAAATTAAAGTTGCGATTGATCAAATAAAAAATAATCCTGATTCACGTAGAATTATAGTTTCTGCTTGGAATGTTGGAGAATTAGATCAAATGGCTTTAGCTCCATGTCATGCATTTTTTCAGTTTTATGTGAATGATGGAAAATTATCGTTGCAATTGTATCAACGTAGTGCAGATATTTTCTTAGGTGTTCCATTCAATATTGCGTCATATGCGTTATTACAAATGATGGTTGCACAAGTTTGTGATTTAGAAGTCGGCGATTTTGTGCATACTTTTGGAGATGCACATATTTACAAAAATCATTTTGAACAAGTTGAACTACAATTAACACGCGAAGCTTTTCCTCTTCCAACAATGAAAATCAATCCGAATGTAAAGGATATTTTTGATTTTACATACGAAGATTTCGAATTAGAAAATTATCAAGCTCATCCTCACATCAAAGGAATTGTAGCAGTTTAATCATAAAAAAACACTTAAAGTCTCCAAATTGGAGGCTTTTTTTGTAACTTTTCGAGAAAATTATCAACCAATAGAAATAAATTTTTACGATGAAAAAACGAATCCTTTGGCTTTCATCAGCCTTTATTATATCAAGTCTTACTTATGCGCAAGTAATGACGCCACCGCCGAGTTATAACGAAAACCAAACGAACAAATTAGATATTTATCGTGCAGAAGCAGAACGAATTAATAATCTTGTTCATACCAAATTGGATCTTAAATTTGATTATGCAAAAGAGCACGTTTTAGGTGAAGCTTGGGTAACATTGAAACCACATTTCTATGCTACAAACAAAGTTACATTAGACGCAAAAGCAATGTTGATTAGCGAAGTCGCTTTGGTAAATGGTGCTACAAAAAAAAAATTAAATTATAAATACGATGATTTACAATTAGTCATCGATTTGGATAAAGAATACAAAAAAGATCAAGAATATACACTTTACATCAAGTATACAGCGCGTCCAAACGAAGTAAAACAAGAAGGAAGTGCGGCCATAAACGATGCAAAAGGTGTTTATTTTATCAATGCAAAAGGTGAACGACCAAATTATCCAACTCAAATTTGGACACAAGGCGAAACTGAATCTTCTTCTTGTTGGTTCCCGACAATTGATAAAACGAATCAAAAAACTTCACAAGAAATCACGTTAACATATCCTGATAAATATGTTTCATTATCAAATGGAACAATGAAATCTTCGAAGAAAAATTCGGACGGAACAAAAACTGATTATTGGAAATTTGATAAAAAACATGCGCCATATTTATTCTTTTTCGGGATTGGAGATTACGCAGTCATCAATGATAAATGGAAAAATATCAATGTTGATTATTACGTAGAACCAGAATATAAAGATGTTGCAAAGCAAATTTTTGGTAATACACCAGAAATGATTCAGTTCTTTTCTGATAGATTAAACTATCCTTATCCTTGGGATAAATATGCACAAATGACGGCTCGCGAATATGTTTCTGGAGCTATGGAAAATACAACAGCTTCTTTATTTCATGATGGTGTTCAGCAAAAAGCTGGTCAATTAGTCGATGAAAACACTGCTGAATATGTTATTGCGCACGAATTATTTCACCATTGGTTTGGAGATTTAGTTACGGCTGAAAGTTGGGGAAATTTAACAGTGAATGAATCGTTTGCTAATTATTCTGAATATTTATGGTTTGAATATAAATACGGAAAAGAGAAAGCGGATGAGCATCGTTACAACGAAATGTTTGGTTATAAACAAGGCGATGGACCAACGAAAAATTTGGTTCGAGTTCATTACAATTCTCGCGAAGACATGTTTGATGGTGTTTCGTACAACAAAGGTGGAATTATCTTACATATGTTGAGAAACTTCTTAGGAGATGATGCTTTCTTCAAAGGTTTGAACAAATATTTGAAAGATAATGAATACGGAAAAGCTGAATCTACTCAATTACGATTGGCTTTGGAAGAAGTTTCTGGTCGTGACTTAAATTGGTTTTTCAATCAATGGTATTACGAAAATGGTCATCCAAAATTAACAGTTGTTTCAGATTATTCTTCAGCAAATAAAAAAATAAAAGTTGTTGTTCGTCAAGATGCTTCAAAATTATTTGAATTTCCTTTTGCGATTGATATTGTCGAAAATGGAAAAACAACGCGTCAACAAGTTTGGGTTCCAAAACAAGCCGAAACTGTTTTCGAATTTGCAGCAAACCAAAAACCTGATGTCGTTATTCCAAATGCGGATCAAGTTTTATTAGCAGATATCGACGATAAAAAACCTGTTGAAGATTTTATTGCGCAATACAAAGCTGGAAAAGGAAATTACACGACACGTTTATTAGCGATTGAAGCAATGGCAAATGCGCAAGCAACTAATCCAAAAGCGGCTGATGCCTTGGTTAATGCTTTAGATGATTCATTTGATGGATTAAGAATTTATGCGATTCATAAATTGGACACAAAATCAAAAACGATTGTTGATAAAGCTTCATCAAAATTAAAACAATTGGCTTCTAATGATCCTAAAACATTGGTTCAAGCGGCTGCTTTAAGTGCTTTGAATGATGCCAATATTTATGATGTAGCAATTTTCGAGAAAGCTTCAAAAAGCCCTTCATTTAGTGTTCAAGGAGCCTCGTTAACTGGAATCTTAAAAAATAATCCTTCAAAAATTAATGATTTAACAACTAATCTTGATAATGAAGTGATTAAAGGTTCACCAGATTTAGCAATGGCATTAGTTCCGACTTGGATCAAAAATAATCAATTGGATAAAGCTGCTTTAATTTCGGAATCTGCTGCGATGTATGAATTCGTAAAATTCCAAGATCCAGAAAAAGGAAAAATTGCTGAACAAGCTTTCAATTGGATTATGAACAATGACACACCAGATGCAACGGCTGAAATTGCTAAAACATATTCGCGTTATTATCCATATTTGAAAGAACAAAATCCACAAGCAGGACAAGCTGTGAAAATGATGGCTGAAAAAGCATTGCAAGTAAAAACGAATGCTGCAAAAACAATTAAATCAGCAACTATTGCAAAACAAGTGGAGCAATTACAAGATGCTATAAATAAAATGAAATAATTCACTAAAATTATTATATTTGTTAAGCTATCCTTGCAAGAGGATAGCTTTTTTTACCTTATAACTTATGATAAACATTGTAGTAGCAAAAGCAAGCAACAACGTAATTGGTGCAAAAAATGATTTGATTTGGCATTTACCAAATGATCTGAAACATTTCAAAAGTATAACTTCTGGGCATCCTATTATTATGGGACGAAAAACGTTCGAATCATTGGGTAGACCTTTACCAAATCGTACCAATATTGTTGTGACAAGAGATCAGAATTGGAATACAGAAGGTATCGAAATTGCGTCTTCTTTACCAAAAGCAATAGAAGTTGCGAAAAAAATTGACGATGATATTTACATTATCGGTGGTGGAAATATTTACAAACAAGCGATGGAATTTACTGATATTTTGTACATCACAGAAGTTCATCACGAATTTGATGGAGACACTTATTTCCCAGAAATAGACTTGGACGAATGGGAAGAAGTAGAACGAGAAGATTTCAAAAAAGATGAAAAACATCCATATGCTTACTCGTTTGTGACGTATAAAAGAATAGATTAGAAACTTTCGTGCATAAAAAAAGCAAGAATTTTGATTCTTGCTTTTATATTTTTTACACCTTAATGTTTTACATCTTGTACTTCGTCTGGATTGTGTTTGTATTTGAACACAATTGCGAACAATACCGTAACAACTAATGCGTAGCCTGCGAAAATAAACCAAGAATGTCTCCATCCTTCTAGCTGCAATGTCAAATCAGTTTGACTATACACTAAATGATTCACGATGTATTGTGCAATTAACATTCCGATTGTTGCTCCAAAACCATTGGTCATCATCATAAAAACTCCTTGTGCAGAAGAACGAATTTCTTCGTTTGTTTCTTTGTCTACATACAACGAACCTGATACATTGAAAAAATCGAAAGCGATTCCGTAAACAATCATTGATAAGATAAACATCCAAACGCCAGATCCTGGATCTCCTAATCCAAATAATCCGAAACGTAAGACCCAACCTACCATTGCCATCAACATCACGATTTTGATTCCGAATCGTTTTAGCACGAAAGGAATTAATAAAATACACAATGTTTCAGAAACTTGAGACAACGAAATTAAAGCATTTGCATTACTTGCTCCCCACGTATTGGCATAATCTGGAATATCCTTAAACGTTGTGATAAATGGATTTGCATATCCATTTGTAATTTGCAAAGAAACGCCTAAAAGCATTGAAAAGATAAAGAAAATTGCCATTTTTCTATCTTTAAATAATGCAAAAGCTTTTAAACCAAATGCATCAGAAATAGATTGTTTTTCAGAACTTTTGTTAACTGGGCAATTAGGTAATAAGAAACTGTATAAAAACAATATAACTCCTAAAAATCCAGATACAAAGAACTGATAATAATTGGATTGAAAACTTACGAATGTTGGATCACTTGAAAAGTTAAATCCAAAAACACCATCTTTAAATCCAGAGAAATTAACAAATAACATCGCTACAATAAAACCAACTGTTCCAAACGTTCTGATTGGAGGAAAGGATTTGATTGTGTCTAAATTATTTTGTTTTAAAATTGTGTAGGCTGTTGAGTTAGAAAGGGCGATTGTTGGCATAAAGAACGCCACACTAACCGAATAAAGTGCGAAGATTGTTGTAAAATCTACATCGTTTCCAGCTGTCATTCCGTAATAACCTGCTGCAAACATAAAAATCGCAGCTAATAAATGATTCAATCCCAACAAACGTTGTACAGGAATCCATCTATCCGCTACAATACCCATTATTGCGGGCATAAAAATCGACACAATACCTTGCATCGCGTAAAAAAGACCAATTTTTGGACCTAAGCCAACTGATCCTAAGTAATTTCCCATAGAGGTTAGGTATGCTCCCCATACCGCAAACTCAAGGAAACTCATGATTGTAAGTCTAAGCTTTACAGACATAATTATTTGAAATAGTTATTAGTTTCCCATGTTATCGATTTGATCACGAAGGCGAGCTGCCAATTCATAATCTTCATTCTTCACAGCTTTTTCCATCTCAGTTTCAAGTTCAGATTTTGTCCAACCTTCATATTCGTTGATATCAGACAAATCATTTTCCAAACCAGCCAAGATATCCAAATCATCTTCGAAGTTATTTGCTGCGCGACGTATATTTTCTTCTTCTTCAATAACGTCCAAATGAATTCCAGCTTTTTCTACAACATTATCATAGGCATAGATAGGTGCATTGAAACGAACAGCCAATGCAATTGCATCAGAAGTTCTCGAATCAATCTCGGCACGTTGTCCATCATCATTCACAAAAACAATATTCGAATAAAAAACACCATCTTCTAATTTATAAATATAAATAGAATCAACATTCAATTGAAATTCTTTTCCTAATGAAATAAACAAATCGTGTGTTAATGGACGAGGTGGATTAATATCTTTCTCTAAAGCTAATGCGATTGATTGTGCCTCAAAGCTCCCAATAATAATTGGCAACTTTCTTCCTCCTACATTTTCCTCTAGAATCAACGCATATGCGCCAGTCTGAGTTTGACTGTAAGATATTCCTTTAATATTTAATCTAATTAAATTGTCCATTTGGGCGTAAATCTATGAAAAACTGATGAATATTTAATCTTTTTTTAATGAATAAAAAAAATCCGAACCACCTAAATGATTCGGATTGAATTTATAATCTTAAAATGATTAAGCTTGACCTTTATATTTTTTTAACTCTTCAGTTAATTTAGGAACAATCTCAAAAGCATCTCCTACGATTCCGTAATCAGCCGCTTTAAAGAAAGGCGCTTCTGGATCATTGTTGATGACAACAATTGTTTTAGATCCATTAACTCCAGCTAAGTGCTGAATAGCTCCTGAAATACCAACTGCGATATATAAATTTGGCGCAATTGCTTTTCCTGTTTGTCCTACGTGCTCAGCATGCGGTCTCCAACCAATATCAGCAACTGGTTTAGATGATGCTGTAGCAGCTCCTAAAACTTTTGCTAAATCTTCGATCATTCCCCAGTTTTCAGGACCTTTCATTCCACGACCTGCAGAAACAACAATATCCGCTTCTTTCAAATCGATTTTATCAGAAGAAGCCATTTCTGTTGAAACAACTTTTACTTTTGCATCTGCATCAGAAACTGATACTGAAGCTGATTCTTCTGAACCTGAAACTGCATTTTCTTTTGCTCCGAATGCGTTTTGTAGAACTGTAACTACAACTTTTCCTGAAACTGCAACAGTTTCTACTCCTTTTCCAGAGAATGCTTTACGTGCAACTGTGAATGGAGAAACTGCTGTTGGAGATTTTTCTACATTTGTTACTAAAGATGCTCCTGTTTTGTATGCTAAAACTGGTGCTATAGTCGCTCCTTCGTTTGTTGATGGTAAAACCACAACATCTCCTTGAGCAACTTCAGCCAAAGCTTTTGCGTAAGAATTTGCATCAAATTTTGCTAAAGCTGCATTATCAACTTTAACTACTTTAGATGCTCCATATTTATATAATTCGTCAGCAGTAGCATTTCCAAAAACGATTGCTGTAACAGTATCTCCAGCAACATCAGCTGTAGCTTTTGCGTAAGAAACTGCTTCTAATCCTGCTTTTTTATATTTTCCGTCGTGTGACTCTGCGTATACAAAAATTGCCATTTTTTAATTTCTTTTTAGGTGAATAATTAGATTACTTTAGCTTCTTCGTGTAATAATCTTACCAATTCTGCTACATTGTCTTTGTCGATTAATGTTACATTACCTCTTTCAGCAGGTTTTACATAACCAACAACTTCAACTTTAGTTTCTGTCGCTTCTGGTGCAACAACTGCGATTTGTTTTGTACGCGCTTGCATAATTCCACGCATATTAGGAATTCTTAATGCAGCCTCGTCAACCAATCCTTTTTGTCCTGCGATAACAGCTGGTAAAGTAACTTCTACAGTTTCTTTTCCTCCGTCAATTTCACGAACAGCTTTTGCAGAAGAACCTTCTACATCAAGACCGATACATCCGTTTACAAAACCATAATCTAACATTGCAGCAACTAATCCTGGTACAGAACCTCCATTATAATCAATTGATTCTTTTCCTGTCAATACTAAATCAAAACCACCATCTTTAGCAGCTTTTGCGATTTGTGTAGCAACAAAGAAATCATCGCGAGCATCAGCATCAATACGAATTCCATCATTCGCACCAATCGCTAAAGCTTTACGCATAACTGGATCTACAGTTGCATCTCCAACAGTTAAAATTGTAACAGTAGCTCCTTGTTTTTCTTGTAACTCTACTGCTTTATTTAAACTAAATTCGTCGTGCGGGTTAATAACGAACTGAACACCATTTTTATCAAATGATTTTCCGTCAGCTGTGAAGTTGATTTTTGCTGTAGTATCTGGTACACTACTAATACAAACTAATATCTTCATAATTTTGTGTTTACTTTTTCTTTTATGTAAAAATAACTAATTTATTTTATTATGCAAGCATAACATTGTTAATTCTTTACTAAGTCGTTACTTTTCGCTTTCAATTGTTTTTTATAAACTGAATTTGAAACCAATACACTTAGTTCGTACAATAACCAAAGAGGAATTGTAACTAAAATCATACTGTACACATCGTTTGGTGTAATTGCAGCTGCAATCACTAATACAACAATAAATGCGTGTTTACGGTATTCTTTCAAAAATTTTGGTGTTAAGATTCCAATACTCGTTAAGAAGTAAACGAAAACAGGCATCAAAAACATAACTCCCATCGATAATAATAATTGAACAAATAAATCGATATAACTTGGCAACGTCCATGTATTTCCTACACCAAAAGGATCGTAAGTGAATAAAAATTGTGTACACAATGGTAGCAACATATAGTAACTAAATAAGACTCCTGTTACAAAGAAAAACGAAACAGCGAAAATGGTAAATCCTGCATATTTTCGTTCAGCTTCTTTTAATGCTGGTTTTACAAATCGCCAAATTTCAAAAATAATATAAGGAATTGCGATAATTACACCACACACAATTACTGCAAAAAATTGTGAAGTGATCTGTCCTGATGGATTAAGATTGGTCAATTCTTTCGAAATATCAAATGATTCGGTATAAATTTTTCCGAAACCTGTTAATTCACCAAATTGATTAAAAATATCAAACGTTGGAAAAGTTGATTTTAATGGAGCCATAATCACATGTTCCACCAATTCGTCCCAATAAATAGCGACTGCAATAGATGTAATCACAATTGATAAAATAGAACGAACCAAATGTCCTCTCAACTCACCAATATGAGCCAAAAATGACATACTCGATTTTGTATTATCTGCCATACGCTTATTCGATTCCTTCGTTTAAAATTGAGTGAATATCCAAAATTCCATAATAATGATTTTCTTCATCAACCACCACCAATTGTCCAATACTGTTGTGACGAAGAATCGCTAAAGCTTCTCTTGCTTTTTCAGCTTTTTTGATTGTTTTCGGATTCATTGAAGCAATATCTTTCGCAGTTAAATGTGCAAAAGTTTCATTATTTAATAACATTCGGCGCAAATCTCCATCTGTTATCACACCAACAATTTTATCATTATCAATCACAACTGTAATTCCATGACGACCTGATGTTAATGAATTAATGACTTCTGTAATCGAAGAATCTGGATGCACAGAAGGTTTTCTTTCTGGATCAACAATATTTTCTACTGTCCACAATAATCGTTTTCCTAAAGCTCCACCTGGATGATATTTTGCAAAATCGTTTTGTGTAAACGCTCTCAATTTCATCAAAGCTACCGCCAATGCATCACCCATTACCAATTGAGCCGTTGTAGAAGTTGTTGGTGCCAAATTTACGGGACAAGCTTCTTTATCAATATTAACATCCAAAACAATGTCTGAATTTTTTGCTAATTCTGATTTCAAATTTGATGTTAAACCAATCAAAACTGATGCATATTGTTTAAGAATCGGAGCCAAATATGTAATCTCTGGCGTATTTCCACTTTTCGAAATACAAATCACCACATCTTCTGGTCGTACAAGACCCAAATCGCCATGAATAGCTTCCGTCGCATGTAAAAATTGACTTGGAGTTCCGGTAGAATTTAAGGTTGCTACAATTTTATTTGCAATGTGTGCACTCTTTCCTACTCCAACAACTACCAACTTTCCTTTCGTGTTATATATCGCATTTACCGCATCAACAAAAGACTCGCTAATACGAGAAGCTATTGCTTCCAGCGCTTGAATTTCTTCTCGAAATACCCCTTGCGCTATTTGTATTAATTCTGAATTTTCCACAATAAAATTTCTATTGTCTATTTTTAAAATTTTTCGTACTTTTACTCTCCTTTTTTATTTACACTCAATTATATATAAATCATATAAAATTTATGTGTATATTTAAGAGTTATCAAATATAGGAACTATTTAATTTATAATATTAATTTTAGTCTTTTGTGTAGATGGAAGCCACTTCGAAAAACTTAACATCTTACCTAAAAAAATATTTTGGTTTCGACCAATTTAAAGGACAGCAGCACGAAATCATTACAAGCTTACTAAATAAAGAAGATGTATTTGTTTTGATGCCAACTGGAGGAGGTAAGTCTTTATGTTATCAATTACCGGCATTAATGTCAGATGGAGTCGCGATTATTGTGTCCCCTTTAATCGCGCTGATGAAGAATCAAGTAGACGCTATACGTGGAATTTCTGAAAATGATGGAATTGCCCACGTATTAAACTCATCTTTAAACAAGTCAGAAACGAAAACAGTTATGACAGATATTAAAGATGGAGTAACTAAAATGTTGTACGTTGCACCCGAATCTTTGACAAAAGAAGAATACATCGATTTCTTTAAATCGGTAAAAATTTCTTTTTTTGCTATTGATGAAGCGCACTGTATTTCTGAATGGGGACACGATTTTCGACCAGAATATCGTAATCTAAAAGCGATTATCAACAAAATTGGTGATGCGCCAATTATTGCTTTAACAGCAACAGCAACACCAAAAGTACAAGAAGATATTCAGAAAACTTTGGGAATGCAAAGCGCCAAAGTTTTTAAAGATTCTTTTAATCGTACGAATTTATTTTACGAAATCCGCCCAAAGGTTGATCAAGACAAACAAATCATCAAATTTATCAAACAAAACGATGGTAAATCTGGTGTCATTTATTGCTTGAGTCGTAAAAAAGTTGAAGAAATTACGCAACTTTTACAAGTAAACGGAATCAATGCCATTCCTTACCATGCAGGTTTAGACGCCAAAACACGTAGCAAACATCAAGATATGTTTTTGATGGAAGATGCAAGTGTCGTTGTCGCTACAATTGCTTTCGGAATGGGAATTGACAAGCCAGATGTACGTTTTGTGATGCATTACGATATGCCAAAATCGTTAGAAAGTTATTACCAAGAAACTGGTCGTGCAGGTCGCGATGGTGGTGAAGGTGTTTGTATTGCTTTCTATGATTATAAAGATATCGAAAAGTTAGAAAAATTCTTAGCAAGTAAACCTGTTGCAGAACGCGAAGTTGGAATGCAATTACTTTCTGAGGTTGTGGCGTATGCCGAAACTTCAATGTCACGTCGTAAATTCTTGTTACATTATTTTGGAGAAGAATTTGACGACAAAAACGGCGAAGGTGCAAATATGGACGACAATATGCGCAATCCAAAGAAAATGGTTGAAGCAAAAGATGATGCCGTTATTGCATTGAAGGTTGTTCAGAAAACAAATCAAAAATTAAAATTAAATGATCTTGTAAATGTTATCGTTGGTAAAGAAACTTCGATTACAAAATCATATAATTTGAGCTCCGAAGATTTCTTTGGAATTGGAAAAGCGAAAGAAGATTATTATTGGAAATCTATTTTACGCCAATTAATTGTTCGTAATTTATTAGAGAAAGAAATCGAATCGTATGGTGTTTTAAAAATTAACAAAGCAGGAAAAGATTTCATTAGTAAACCAACTTCTTTTGAAATTGCCGAAGATATTGATTTCAAAAAATTGTTATCAGAAGGTAGCTTTGATAAAGAAGAAACGTCTTCTGCTCCTATTGCTTTTGATGATGTTTTATTGAAACAATTGAAAGATTTACGTAAAAAAATCTCTAAAAAACATCAGATTCCACCTTTTGCAGTTTTCCAAGATTCAAGTTTAGATGATATGACAATGCAATATCCAACAACTGTTAAGGAGTTAACAAATGTGTTTGGAGTTGGAGAAGGAAAAGCTCAGAAATTTGGGAAAGAATTTGTAGATTTTATTGCGCAATATGTAAAAGATAATGATATCATTCGCCCTGAAGATATGGTGATTAAACAAGTTGCGGACAAATCGAGTCACAAAGTTTACATCATTCAATCGACAGATAGAAAGTTAAATCTTGAAGATGTTGCGGAAGCAAAAAATATGACGATGAGCGATTTGCTTTCTGAAATGGAAAGTATCGTTTATCAAGGAACAAAATTAAATATCAATTATTACATTGACGAAGTTTTGGACGAAGACCAACAAGAGGAAATTTATGAATTCTTGATGGACGCAGATTCTGACTCAATGTCATCATTGTTAGATGAATTTGGTGACGATTATGATGAAGAAGAATTACGTTTAATGCGTATCAAATTCATCAGTGAAGTCGCAAATTAAACCATACAAAAAATAAACTTTCAGCCCAAGGAATGCTTATCTTTGGGCTTAATTATTACAAGAAAAATGAACAATAAAGCAATATTAATGATTTTGGACGGATGGGGAATTGGACCAAACCCTGCTGTTTCTGCAATCGCGCAAGCAAATACACCTTTTATAGATAGCTGTTTCGAGAAATTTCCACATTCTACGTTGGATACGTTTGGTTTAGCCGTTGGTTTACCAGAAGGACAAATGGGTAATTCGGAAGTTGGACATATGAACTTGGGTGCTGGACGCGTAGTTTTCCAAAACTTAGTTCGAATCAATATGGCGGCTGAAAACGGAACGTTACAAAACGAACCTATCTTAAAAGATGCTTTTCAATATGCTTTAGAGAATAACAAAAAAGTACATTTCATCGGTTTAGTTTCTGATGGTGGTGTACACTCACATATCAATCATTTGAAAGGTTTGTTAGATGCAGCAAATCAATCAGGTTTACAACAAAATGTTTTTGTACATGCTTTCACAGATGGTCGTGATACCGATCCAAAATCTGGCGAAGGATTTATCACAGAATTGATGAACCACATGACAAAATCAACAGGAGAAATCGCTTCGATTACTGGTCGTTATTATGCAATGGATCGTGATAAACGTTGGGAACGCGTGAAATTAGCATACGATGCAATGGTAAATGCAGTTGGTGAAACAACAACAAATCCATTAGAAGCAATTCGTGCATCTTATAATGAAGGCGTGACAGATGAATTCATCAAACCGATTATTGTAACGGATGAAAATGATCAGCCAAAAGCTAAAATCGAGAATGATGATGTAGTGATTTGTTTCAATTTTAGAACTGATCGTGGACGTGAAATCACAGAAGTTTTAACGCAACATGATTTTCCAGAATTTGGAATGCATAAATTAAATCTAAAATATATCACTCTCACAGAATATGATGCTACATATACTGGAGTTGCGGTAATTTTTGACGAGAAAAATATTGTAAATACGTTAGGAGAAGTTATTGCGAATGTTGGTCGTAAGCAAATTCGTATTGCTGAAACTGAAAAATATCCACACGTAACTTTCTTTTTCAATGGTGGTCGCGAAGAACCTTTCGTTGGTGAATCTCGTATTTTATGTGCTTCGCCAAGAGATGTTGCGACTTACGATTTGAAACCAGAAATGGCAGCATATGATATTACAAATGCAATTGTACCAGAAATCGAAAAAGAATCAGCGGATTTCATTTGTCTTAACTTCGCTAATACAGATATGGTTGGACATACAGGTGTTATGTCTGCGGCAATAAAAGCTGCTGAAGTAGTAGATTCTTGTGCGGAAAAAATTATAAATGCAGCTTTAGAACATGGTTACAATGTGGTGATTTTGGCTGATCACGGAAATTCAGATTTTATGATGAACGAAGACGGATCTCCTAATACGCAACACACAACGAACCCTGTTCCATTTATTTTGGCTCAGAAAGATATCGAATGGAATGTTGAGCATGGTAAACTTGGAGATATTGCGCCAACTATCTTAACTTTGATGGGAATTGAAATTCCAACCGAAATGACTGGAAATATTATTGTTCAGAAAAAATAACCTAAATAACTTTAAAATACTTACAAACATGATTAATAAAATTATTGCTGTTGACTTTGATGGAACTGTGGTAGATGATAAATATCCAGAAATTGGAAAAGCTAAAATCTTTGCTTTCGAAACATTGAAACAATTACAAAACGACGGATATCGCCTTACTTTATGGACTTATCGTAGTGGTAAATATTTAGACGAAGCAGTTGAGTTTTGCAAACAAAACGGTATTGAGTTTTATGCCATCAACAATAGTTTTGACGGAGAGGATTTTGACAAAAATACGCAAAGTCGAAAAATAAATGCCGATATCTTTATCGACGACAGAAATTTAGGAGGTTTCCCAGGTTGGAGTGACGTTTATCAAATCATTACAAAAAAGATTGAATTGAGCGTTCACGCAAACGGACAAAAAGCTCCTGAGAAGAAAAAGAAAAGAGGATTTTTCGGATTATGATACATTTAAAAAGTAAAGAAGAATTAGAACTAATGTACCTAAGCGCTCAATTGGTTTCAAAAACCTTGGGTATGTTAGCCAAAGAAGTAGTACCTGGTGTTACAACCAATCATTTAGATAAATTAGGAGGCGAATTTATTCGCGACAATGGTGGATATCCTGCATTTTTAGGAATGTACGATTTTCCTAAAAACCTTTGTATCTCTCCAAATCAACAAGTTGTTCATGGAATTCCAAACGACGAACCGCTTAACGAAGGAGATATTGTTTCGGTAGATTGTGGTGTTTATATGAATGATTTTTACGGAGATCACGCTTATACATTCGCAGTTGGTGAAGTAGATGCTGAAACCGAAAAATTATTACGCATTACGAAAGAATCGATGTTCAAAGGAATTGAACAAATGAAAAAAGGTAATCGCGTTGGTGATATTGGTTTTGCAATTCAACAATACTGTGAAAAAGAAGGTTACGGAATCGTTCGTGAATTAGTTGGACACGGATTAGGTCGTAAAATGCACGAAGAACCACAAGTTCCGAATTATGGACGTCGTGGATCTGGTAAAAAAATTGAAGAAGGAATGGTGTTAGCCATCGAACCAATGGTAAATATGGGGACTGAAAAGGTTTTCTTTCATCCAGATGGTTGGACGGTTACAACGCGCGACGATAAATATTCGGCTCACTTCGAACATGATGTTTGTGTGATAGATGGCGAACCAAAATTATTGTCAACTTATCAGTTTATTTACGATGCGTTAGGTATCAAATCTGATGAAGAAAAACCATTTTTATTCAAACCCTAAAAAACTTTTGTGAAAAAGCTTTTAAAAAAAATCATGAATATTCTACCTCGTCCATTGTTGATTCAAGGTAGTTATATCGTTCGTCCAGTTTTAGTTTGGTTTATGAAAGGAAATCGTTTCGTAGATCCAATTGATGGACAAGGTTATTATAGTTTGTTGCCTTATGGTTACGAAAAACAGCGTGATAATGTACTTTCACCCGGAACTTTTTCATTAGAAAGACATCGCTTGATGTGGTTGTACCTAAAAAATGAAACGTCTTTCTTTACTGAAAAAGCTAAAGTTTTGCACATTGCTCCAGAGCAATCTTTTATCAAGCGTTTTCGTGCGATGAAGAATTTAGAATACATCACAAGTGATATAGAATCGCCTTTGGCAGATGTAAAAGCAGATATCTGCGATTTACCTTTTGGTGATGATACATTTGATATCATTTTTTGTAATCACGTTTTGGAACATATTCCTGACGATCACAAAGCGATGAGCGAATTATTTCGTGTCATGAAACCAGGAGGTTGGGGAATTCTGCAAGTTCCAATTTCGTATCAACGTGATGTAACGTACGAAGATCCAACGGTTACAACAAAAGAAGAACGTAAAGAAAAATTTGGACAATATGATCACGTTCGTGTTTATGGTTTAGATTATTACAAACGTTTGGAAGATGTAGGATTTATTGTAGAAAAAGCAGATTACACCAAACAAATTCCTTCGGAAGATGTACTAAAATATTGTTTAGAAAAAGGTGAAATTTTACCAGTTGTTCGCAAACCAGCGGTATAATTCATTTAAAAATAGTCAAAATAAAAGCGTTACTTTTTTGAGTAACGCTTTTATTTTGACTATTTTTCAACTCCTTCATTCGATGTTTACGATGCATTCATATCGTTTTGCATTTCTCTTAACGTCATTACTTTTCCTCTTGTAGGTAAATTAATTTTAAGATTTTCTTTCAAAATTTCAAGTTGATTAATCTTAAAAATCACTGTAAAATAAGGCGAAATAATTTCTGCTTGTAAAATCAACCCCGGTAAATTCGAAAAATAATAAGGTCCATCTTTATATCTTATTTCAGGCGAATACCAAGCCGTAAATTCATTTCCATCTCGATCTTGATCAATCGCTTTTACGACATTATAACCATTAATCACAGCTTTTTCTTTCGTTAATTTCCAATTAAAATTAGGTATATTTTCTTTAACCAAATACGTTTTTACATTAATATCAAACTGTTTATAATATTCATTTTTAGAAAAATCTTTATACAAAGGATTTTGTTCCGATTTCAAAATCTCTTGTACAACCATATCCGCTTCATGTTGTGCGTTATTCACTTTTGTATCTGCTCGAAAAACAGATAAATTTTTATTACTTTCTAATATAAAATCGACAAAAACTCCTCTATCTATAGCCATTTTGAAAGCTGGTTGCAAATTCTTTGAAAACATATCCTTCGATTGTTCATAATCAAAAATAAATTCGGCTTTGTAAGTTGCTCGTATGCTTTCTTTTTGCGTTTGTGCTGACAGATTAATTCCTAAAAACGAGGTAATTGCGACAATTATATTTTTATTTATTGGGTTTTTATTTTATTTAAAACTTTTTCTAATATCCATCTTTTCGTTCACCGATTTGTTGAACTCTGAAAAAGATTGCGTGTTATAATCATTTACGATTATACTAAAATTCATATCTAAATCTGTTTTTTCATCATCTTTTTCATAAGTAGTGTTCCAAATTGCAGACGTTTCTTTCAACACCCAATTCCCGTTATGAGGACGATATTTATAAACAACTTTTGCTTCTCTTAAAAATTCATTTTCTGAATATTTAGTTTCCGGAATAGTCGTTTCCCAATAAAACTCAACAACAGCAAATGTATCTTTATCAATTGTCAGAAATACATCTCTTGATTTTGTTTTTATTGTAACTTCATAAACAAAACTATCTCCATATTTTGTTAATGATAAATTAGATTCTTCATATTTCTTTTCCTTTAATAAGTATACAAATTGCTTAATATATTTTTCTTTCAAATAAATACTCTCCAAATAATAAATCAAACGAATATTTGAATTTGGTTCTCGTCCACTTTTTATTTCGTTGTTTACAATTCCTTTTGATTTAATTTTCAAATCTCCTCGTTTAAATTTAAACTGTAAATCTGCATCAATAAAATCCCGTTCATTATTATTAAATAACAAATCTTGTTGAAAATTAACTAAGAAATAATATTGTTCAATATTAAAGTTTTTATCATAATTATCATAAACTTTCTGTAGAACATCTTCGGCTTTCAAGTTTGTTACAAAAGCTTCTTTTAACTCGATTTCGGATACTCTTTCGAGTTTGATTATCATTTCAGATTTTAATTCCGATACGTTGATTATTGCATCTTGATAATCTTTTTTCGAAACGATTAACTCATCTGTTTGCGAAACATTGTTTAAATCAACCACAACTTTTCCTTTCATGTCTGATACAAAATTCTTAGTCGAATTTTTGAAATATACATCTGCATCATAAAGTGGTAAATTATCCGAAAGGTCTAATATTTTTAGATTTATAATTTGAGCATTTAAACAAATCGTAAACAATGTAAATAAGTAAAATAGTTTTTTCATATAATTTAAAATCAATAATGAATTAAAGATATATTTTAATCTCGTTAAGAATTTGTTAATCAGAATATTTTGTAGATATTTTAACAAAAAAAAACGCTACTAAAAAGTAACGCTTTGTAATTATTGTAAATAATATTTTTCTAATGAGCTTCTAACCAATTCGCTCCTACTCCGACTTCTGCAATCAACGGAACATCCATTTGCATTGCAGCTTCCATAGTCGATTTGATTAATTCAGAAACTTTTTCAAACTCATCTTTGGGTGCATCAAAAATTAACTCATCATGCACTTGTAAAATCATTTTGGTTTTATAATTTTTCTTCAATTCTTTCTGAATTTGAATCATTGCCATTTTCACGATATCCGCCGCAGTACCCTGTATTGGCGCATTTACAGCATTTCGCTCAGCATGCGAACGCACCACAGCATTTCTCGAATTGATATCTTTCAAATAACGGCGACGACCCATTAACGTTTCTACAAAACCTTGGTCACGAGCTACCTCAACTTGTTTTTCGATATACGCTTTCAACGTTGGATAAGTTTCATAATACGCATCAATCAATGCTTTGGCTTCTTTACGAGAAATATTTGCTTGATCTGCTAAACCAAAAGCCGAAACACCATAAATAATTCCGAAGTTTACCGTTTTCGCTTGACTACGTTGTTCACGCGTCACCTCATCTAAATCTACATTGAAAACTTTTGCGGCAGTAGAAGCGTGAATATCTTCTCCATGTTTGAAAGCTTCTACCATTGCAGGATCTTGTGACATTTGTGCAATCAAACGCAATTCAATTTGCGAATAATCGGCAGAAATAATCACATGATTTTCATCTCGCGCAACAAAGGCTTTACGAATTTTCTGACCTTCTTCTGAACGAATCGGAATGTTTTGTAAATTCGGATTTACAGAAGACAAACGTCCCGTTGCAGCAACCGTTTGCGCATACGTTGTATGCACACGACCCGTTTTTGGATTCACCAATTCTGGCAGCGCATCAATATAAGTTGATTTTAATTTTTGTAATTGACGATACTCTAAAATATCCTTAATAATTGGATGTTTATCTTTCAGTTTCGATAAGATCTCTTCTCCAGTTGCATATTGTCCAGTTTTGGTTTTCTTTGCTTTTGGATCTAATTTTAACTTATCGAACAAGATTTCTCCTAATTGTTTTGGCGAATTAAGATTAAACTCTTCTCCAGCATCTTGGTGAATTTTTGTTTCTAATTCTCTTAATTTCGCTTCGTGTTTTACCGAAAGTTCTTTCAAGAACGGAACATCCAAATTAACACCTTCCAATTCCATATCAGCCAAAACTTGCATCAATGGCATTTCAAGATCAGTGAATAATTTGTGTGTATTTGATTTGATTAATTCTGGTTCGAAAAGATTTTTCAACTGATTTGTAATATCAGAATCTTCTACTCCATATTCGGTTTGCTCCATCAACGGAACATCACGGAAATTCTTTTGATTCTTTCCTTTTTTTCCAATCAAACTTTCGATTGAAACTGGTTGATAACTCAAATATGTTTCTGACAACACTTCCATATTGTGACGCATATCTGGATTAATCAAATAATGTGCAATCATCGTATCAAAATTTTGACCTAAAACAACAATGTCATATTTGTTTAAAACTTTAATATCATATTTTAGATTTTGACCAATTTTCGAAATTGATTCATCTTCAAAAAATGGTTTAAATTCATTGATAATTGCTTTTGTTTCTTCAAAATCAGTAGAAAAAGGTATATAATATCCTTTTCCTTTTTCCCAAGAAAACGAAATTCCGACTAATTCTGCTTCCAATGCATCCAGTGAAGTCGTTTCTGTATCGAATGTCACTTCTTTTTGTTTCAGAATATTTCGCAACAAAATCTCACGACCTTTTTTTGTATCGATCAATTGATACAAATGATTGGTTGTTGAAATATCTGTAAAAGCTGAATTTTGTGGAACGATTTCTTCATCAGACGTAAAATCGAACAATGATTGTTGAGCCATTTGCACTTGATTCGAAGAAATCTGACTTGCCGCAGAAATTTCTTCTTGCGCTTCTTTGATAATTCCCGAAACATCCAAACCATAAATTCTGTAAACCGTTTCTAACATACGACGGAATTCTAACTCCGTGAAAAGTTCAGTAACTTTTTCTATATCTGGCGGGCAAACCGTTAAATCTTCTTCATCAAATTCTACAGGAACATCTGTAATAATCGTTGCTAATTTCTTCGAAAGAATTCCAAGCTCTTTATTCTCTTCAATCTTTTCTTTAGCTTTCCCTTTCAGCTTATCTGTATTCGCTAAAAGGTTTTCCAATGATCCAAATTCTTTCAAATATTTACTTGCCGTTTTTGCTCCAACACCTGGTAAACCTGGAATATTATCCACAGCATCACCCATCATTCCAAGGTAATCGATAACTTGAATTGGATCGTCGATTTCAAATTTTTCTTTTACTTCTTCAATTCCCCAAATCTCAACACCTTTTCCATTTGCAGCAGGACGATACATTTTAATTTTTTCCGTTACCAATTGCGCAAAATCCTTATCGGGTGTCACCATATAAGTTGTATAACCAGCTTTCTCTGCTTTCTGTGCTAATGTTCCGATCACATCATCTGCTTCGTAACCTTCGGCGAAAAGTACTGGAATTTTTAACGCTCGTAAAATATCTTGAATATACGGAACGCCTTGACGAATGGCTTCTGGCGTTTCATCACGATTTGCTTTATATTCAGGATAATCTACCGTACGAACTGTTGCTTGACCAACATCAAAAACAACCGCCAAATGCGTTGGTTGTTCACGTCGAATGACATCGAACAAGGAATTCGTAAATCCCATAATTGCCGATGTATTGAAACCTTTTGAGTTGATTCGTGGATTTTTGATAAATGCATAATACCCTCTAAAAATTAAGGCATAAGCATCTAACAAAAAAAGTCTTTTATCTAATTGATTCATTTAATAAGTTTTAAGTATTACGCCAAACGTTTTACGCTAAACGATAATAACAAAATTGTAACGTAGAACTTATAACGTACCACGTAAAACTAAAATTTAATATTCTGGTGCTAATTCAACAACTAATCCATCCATTTCATTCGAAAGATGTAACTGACAACCTAAACGTGAATTATCTTTCACATTAAATGCCTCTGCTAACATTGCATCTTCATCAGGCGTCATTTCTGGTAATTGAATTTCTGGTGTTAAGACATAACATTGACAAGAAGCACACATCGCCATTCCACCACAAATACCAATGGTTCCTTCTGGTGCTAATTCGTAGGCGCGCACAAGCTCCATGATATTCATATTCATATCAGTAGGCGCGTCAACTTCGTGCGAAACACCTTCTCTATCTATAATTGTAATTTTAATATCTGCCATAATACTTTTTCAAGTTAAACAAAAATACGGATTGTTTACTTTCAAAAAAAGAATATACCTCATTGGTTCATATTTAATACTAATTTTAAATAAGAACTGTTACGAATTACGAATTTTGTCGACTAATTAGTAAAATTAAAAAAATGAATTCACACGAAATAGATTATAAAATTTACGGTGAAGAAATGCAATTTGTCGAAATTGAATTAGATCCACAAGAAACTGTTGTAGCAGAAGCAGGTAGTTTTATGATGATGGATGATGGTGTAAAAATGGAAACAATTTTTGGCGATGGTTCTCAACAAAGTGGTGGAATTTTCGGAAAATTATTAAATGCCGGAAAACGAATGTTAACAGGTGAAGGTTTGTTTATGACTTCGTACACAAATTACGGACAAGGAAAAAAGAAAGCGTCTTTTGCTGCACCATATCCAGGAAAAATTGTTCCGATAGATTTACCAGAAGTGAACGGAAAATTTATTTGCCAGAAAGATGCTTTTCTTTGTGCTGCAAAAGGAGTTTCGGTTGGAATTGAATTTAATCGAAAATTAGGAACTGGACTTTTTGGAGGAGAAGGTTTCATTATGCAAAAATTAGAAGGCGACGGAATGGCTTTCATTCATGCTGGTGGAACATTACATCGTCGTGTTTTACAAGCTGGCGAAGTTCTGAAAGTTGATACAGGTTGCATTGTTGGTTTCGAACAATCTGTTCATTACGATATCGAATTTATAGGCGGAATTAAAAATACATTTTTCGGAGGAGAAGGTGTTTTCTTTGCTACATTAAGAGGTCCTGGTGTTGTATATATACAATCTTTACCTTTTAGCCGATTGGCTGATCGTATTATTGCACATGCACCTTCTGCAGGCGGTTCTTCACAAGGTGAAGGTTCTATTTTAGGAGGTTTAGGAAGATTAATTGATGGTGATTAAAATTTAATTTTATAAAGAAGGGTTTCAAATTGAAACTCTTTTTTTTGAGCTGTACGTAAAACCGTAATTTATTTCAATTGATTTTTCTTATTTTTAATAAAAATTTTATCATTTGAAAAAACTTCTATTAACCGTTATTTTTTGTTCAGGATTTACGTTTGGACAAAATATTTTATCTTTTAGTAATGATCAATATAGCGGGATTAACGGTAGTGTTTTTTCTCCGACAACTTCATATTTTAACCCGAATAAATGGGATATTAATATTATTTCTGAGGATATTTTATTCAGAAATGATTACGCTTACGTATCCGATCAAAACGTATTAGGTTTAATAAAAGGTGAAACAAAATCAGCAAATATAAAAGCTGGAATAAGAGGAGAAACGCATTCTAATATTTTAGATTTCGCAACTAGAAATACGATTTCTTATCATTTGGAAAATGATTTTCTGGGACCTTCCGTTTCTTTTAAAAAGAAAATTAATAATCAAACTTATCGTCTTGGAATTTTCACCCGACTTCGTACACAAGGTTCTATTAAAGATTTAGATAATTATTTTCGTTTTAGTAATCAGAATGAAATAGAACCAAAAAATTATGAGTTTGAACCTACAAAGACAAATGCAATGAATTGGGCTGAATTAGGCTTAAATGTTGCGACAAATTTGTATACAACTAATACTTCTGAAGTTATTATTGGGGCAAATATTAAATATCTTTTGGGTTTAGATGGCGCGTATATCAAAAGTAAAAACGCGATAAAATTAGAAGCTGAACCAACTATAACAAGTACAATCGACAATCCTGATGCAAATATTTATGCGTCAAATTATGATATAAAAGCAGGATATTCTACCAATTATGATTTTGATCGAGATAAATATGTTTTACGAAATAGAGGAAATGGAGTTGGAATAGATTTAGGAATTTCTTTTGTGAACAGAAGAGCGAATGATGAATTATATGATTTCAAATTTTCGGCAAATTTATTAGATGTTGGATTAGTAAAATTCAGAGGCGATAACCATCATTTCTACAATCCTTCGCAAAGAGTTCAAATTCGTAATAATCCAAAATTAGATGGAGTTGAATTTGAAAGTGTTGATCAATAATTAGGACTTTTGAGCAAAGAAGTTTATGGTGATGAAACAAAATCTAAAACGGGAAATAATTTTTCGATCGGTTTACCAACGAGTTTACATCTTAATCTGAGTAAAAAAATTATTGAAAATCATTACTTAAATTTCAATTGGATGCAACGAATTCCAGTTTTTGAAAATAGTTTGAAACGTATCAATGTACTACAAACTTCTTATACTATCCAAAAAAATGGATTTGGAATTGGACCTTCCCTTTCTATCTATGATTTTGAAAATATAACATTTGGTGGGTATGTAAGAATTGGCCCTCTAATTTTGGGCAGTGATAATGCAATTCCAATCGTTTTTAAACAGAAAAAATTAACTTCTGCGAACTTTTATTTTGGATTAAAATTTTATCCTTTTTGGGACAATGAAGCCAAAAGACGAAGTAGAGAACCTTGTGAATGTGAATAAAAAAAACCTTTTACGCAAAACGTAAAAGATTTAAAAAACACCGGTAGTGCATTTGTATTAGATTGTATATAAAAGTTGTACAACCTGCTAAAAAGCAGTAAATTGTAGTTACTACA
>NZ_JACAGG010000093.1:0-506 GCF_030324375.1 Empedobacter sp. R132-2 | reverse complement strand
AACCTTGGGCCTGGCTGGCCGGTCCGCCTCACCGCGTGCACTGGTCCGGCCGGGCCTTTCCCTCTGCGGAACCCCATGCCCTTCACTGGGTGTGGCGGGGAAACAGGACTTTTACTTTGAAAAAATTAGAGTGCTCAAGGCAGGCCTATGCTCGAATACATTAGCATGGAATAATAGAATAGGACGTGTGGTTCTATTTTGTTGGTTTCTAGGACCGCCGTAATGATTAATAGGGACAGTCGGGGGCATCAGTATTCAATTGTCAGAGGTGAAATTCTTGGATTTATTGAAGACTAACTACTGCGAAAGCATTTGCCAAGGATGTTTTCATTAATCAGGAACGAAAGTTAGGGGATCGAAGACGATCAGATACCGTCGTAGTCTTAACCATAAACTATGCCGACTAGGGATCGGACGATGTTACATTTTTGACGCGTTCGGCACCTTACGAGAAATCAAAGTGCTTGGGCACCAGGGGGAGTATGGTCGCAAGGCTGAAACTTAAA